>JBFMEI010000411.1:0-2150 GCA_040753295.1 Thermodesulfobacteriota bacterium
TGCCCGGGCTTCACTTCGGATAAGGGCGTTTGACGCCAGTCCACCAGCTCAGACCCGGTCGGGATGATGAGGACTTTTGGTTTTGCTTTGACTTTGACTGAAAAAACGCCTCCGGAAAGAAGCGCTCCAACGCAGTAGGGTGTGACCAGATGGTTTTGGGGAAAGAGGAGCTCTGTCGCAACAATATCTTCACCGACTTTTCGAACATGCTGAAAGGGAAATGCCGGGGCCTCGATCCGTATCCGGTTTTCGGCAACTTCCTGAACCCGCTCGATCATGATGACCGCGTTGGTGGATTGGGGGAGGATATGGCCGGTATTTACATAAAATGCCTCTTTCCCGATCTCAAACTCCCTGGGGCTGTTCTCTCCGGCCCCATAGGTGGATTCGGCTGGAACCGCCACACCATCCATGGCCGCCAAATGAGCGTCAGGGGAGGATATGGCGGCAAAGACCGGCTCGCTCAATACCCGCCCGACTGCATCCGGAGTCGGGATCTTTTCCCAGGAAAGAGAGTGCTCTCCTGAAAAGGCTTTAAAAAGAATCTTCCTCGCTTCCTCAAGGGGTTTCATCTTTAAATAGATATTCCGATTGTTTTTCATTGAATGCTCCGATGTTTTATTTTGACTGATCGGATTATTATTGGGTGGCGTGCTGGAAATTCGCCCGTAGTTTGCATTAAACAGGGATGACCTCGACGTCGCTCCCTTCATCAAGGCCTTCGGTATGGATCGGGATCTGTATGATTCCATCCGCCTTGACCATCGTGTTGATCAGACCTGACTTTCCCAGGATCGGCTCGGCCCATAAGACGCCGTCTTTTTTGAGAAGTCGAGCCCTGATAAAATCCGTGCGTCCCTGGGCGGAAGGGATATTACGGGTCACTTTAGCCGTAAGATGAAATCCTTTCCGGGCTTCGGAAGAAAGACCTCCGATATGATCCAGAAAAGGCCGAACCACGATTGAAAAGACGATCATGGCGGATACCACATGACCGGGAAGCCCCCAGCAGCATTTGTTTCCGGCTTTCGATAAAATGGTCGGTTTACCGGGGCTGATGGAAATGCCATGAACCAGGATCTGGGCATCCGGCAGCTCGGATAGGACCTGAACGGTCATATCGCGGGTTCCTACCGAACTCCCACCGGATAGAAATATCATATCGCACTGATCCATGGCCTGCCGGCATCGCTCATACAGAATGTCATGGTCATCGGTTACGATTCCGAAAGAGACGGGTATTCCACCGGCTTCCTTAACAAGGCCTGCCAGAGTGTAGGAGTTAATATCCCGGATCTGCCCCAGCCGGGGTGTTTCATGTACAGAAACCACTTCATCTCCGGTTGAAATAATTCCGACAACCGGTTTTCGATAAACCGATATCCGGGAATTTCCGAAAGCAGCCAGCAGGCCGCATTCCTGAGAACGGATCCGCGTTCCGGCCTTCAGGATCACCTCATTTTTTTTAAAATCCTCTCCGGCTTCAATGACATTCTGTCCCGGAGCAACGCTTTTATAAACCTCAATGGTGGTATCATCGAGGCGCCCGGCATGTTCAATCATTACGACGCTGTCTGATCCCTTCGGAAGCATTGCCCCTGTAGGAATATACGCCGCTTCTCCGATACCGATCGCAAAAGCCGGAGAGCTTCCCATGGAGACCTCCCCTTTGACGTTCAGATATCCGGGATTTGCTTCCGAAGCTCCGAATGTGGAAGATGCTGTTACCGCATAACCGTCTACAATGGATCGCCGAAACGGCGGAAGATCCTCATCACAGACCAGATCAGCGGATAAAACCCTTCCCACGCAGGTGTCGAGTTCAAGGATTTCCGTTTCGACCTTCTGAAATTGAGCGGCATGGCGGAACACTTCATCCAGGTCGGCAACCTTAAAAAAATCTTTCATATCTTGAATCTATTTCTGATATCTCTATTACTTTGTTTCCTGAATCTTGCACGCGTTTGCGGTTTTCAGCTGCAAGGCATTTAAGGGTGCAGCCATAGTCTGCTATTGCAAACCCTTAATAACGCAGCAGATGGAAGCCCCAGGCGTGCCCGCAGGGTGAAAATTTATGAGAACAAATAAAACGCATCCATTTTTACCGTTTGGGTATTATTGGTGTTGTGAAAAATCGGCTCCAAATCCTT
>JBFMEI010000412.1:0-2147 GCA_040753295.1 Thermodesulfobacteriota bacterium
TGAAATCACCTTTCAGGAGGGCGAAATGAAAACCGGTGAAACAATTCTGGACGCCGGAGATATCAAGCGGATTCTACTCCGAATGACCCACAATATCCTTGAAGAGCATAAGGGGGCTGAAGAAGTTTTTTTAATCGGCATTCAGACGCGAGGGGTATTTCTATCCAGGCGGATAGCAAAAAATATTCTGGAAATCGAAAACATGGAAGTCCCCACCGGGATTATCGACATTACTCTTTATCGGGACGACTGGACTCGAATCAGCCATAATCCGGTGGTCCAGGACACGGAAATTTCATTTTCCGTGGAAGGGAAACAGATCATTCTGGTGGATGATGTCCTCTTTACCGGCAGGACGACCAGGGCCGCCATGGATGCTCTGATCGATTTCGGAAGACCGTCGAGGATCGAGCTTGCGGTCCTCATCGACAGAGGTCACCGGGAACTCCCTATTTTAGCCAATTATGTGGGGAAATCCATGGAAACGCGCCGGACGGAAACGGTGAATGTCCTTCTTAGCGAATGCGACGGCGAGGACAGGGTCGTTATTCAGAAAGGATGATTCATGGGAACCCAAGAGCATAAACAAAGCGCGCCGGAAAGCGTGAGCGTGGGAATCATCAGCGTTTCTTCCACCCGGAATCTGGAAAACGACGAAAGCGGAAACTGGATTGCCAGGAGGGCAAAAAAAGAAGGACATCGGGTGGCAGATCATCGAGTGGTTCCGGATGATGCCCAGGCCGTGGTTGACGCAATCCTGAAAATGATCCGCGAGATGGGCGCCGAGGCGATCCTGATTACCGGCGGAACCGGGATCAGTCCCAGGGATGTCACCATTGAAGCGGTCCGTCCGCTATTTGAAAAAGAGCTCACGGCGTTTTCTCCTCTCTTTGCCCAGCTCAGTTTTGAAGAGATCGATTCCGCCGCCCTCTTGTCAAGAGCAACCGCCGGAATTTTTGAAAAGACCGTTTTGTTTTGTATGCCGGGGAGCCTCAAGGCTTGCCGGCTGGCATGCAAAGCCATTATCTTCCCGGAGCTTGGGCATCTGATCCGACATATCCGTGAATCGTGATGCATATCGGGATGCTATTGAGTGAGGAATCAAATGAAAATCGCGAGTTATAAAGAGTATGAGGAAAAAAAGATCGAGAAATTCCCGTTTAAGGAGGAGATGCGCCCGGTGATCGGAACCCGGATCCGGTGGCTTTCTCAATACGGAGACGACGGGACCGGATATCCCGAATACGGACTCAGATACTTTACCATCGAACCCGGAGGGGAAATTCCGATCCACAACCATTTTTACCATCAGACCATGTTCATACTCAAGGGAGAAGCCGAATGTTTCCAGTACGATTATGAGACCGAAGCGGTTTGTTTTCAGAAAAAAGCCGGAGAGGGGGATTTTATCTATGTTCCCTCCATGGAGCCGCACGGAATGAAAAACATCGGCAACGGGCCGCTTGCCTTTCTCTGCTGCATCGCCAATGTATATGATAACGATAAGGGCTAGTCGGTAGAAGGGGTTTTATCCTGCCATGGCCTGATATATTGCCTGAGTAAATGCTTCCATGTCAGGGATATGGTCAAAGGCGATCTTCTCGTTGATGAGGATGGACGGGACGGAAGGCTTTCTTCCGCAGAGTCGAGTCAAATCCGCATATCGCGACAATCCCTCGCGGCTTCCCATATCGACCACCTCCCAGTGCAGGGATTTGGTGGGGAACTCGGGTTCGATTTCCTCCAGAATTCCGAGGGCAAGATCGCAAAGAATGCACCCTTTTTGTTTGGCCACAATTTCCACAAAGACCGGCATATTCTTTAAAACTCCCTATTTCGCGTCCGGCTCTGACTTTTCAGGCCATGGGCAAAGCAAATTGACCGGGCATCCGCTGCAGCGGGGGTTTCTGGCGATGCAGTACTCTCTTCCCAGATAGATGAGAAGAAGCGAAAAATCGCTCCAGTCGGATTCAGGGATGAGTTTCATCAGGTCGAATTCGATTTTAACCGGATCCTTGTTTTCTGTGAACCCGAGCCGCTTTGCGATTCTGGCCACATGGGTGTCCACAACAATACCCGGTATTCCGAAGGCTGCACCCAGTACCACATTGGCGGTTTTTCGACCCACACCTGGAAGCTTCACCAGT
>JBFMEI010000413.1:0-2142 GCA_040753295.1 Thermodesulfobacteriota bacterium
CAACCAAAAGCATGGTCTCGGTGCCGCCCTTGGGGATTTTGGCCGCGGGGTCCGGCCCGGTTTCTGCAGCTTCAGATGTTTTTGGAAAATAGAGTTTAATCGTCGTTCCGATTCCAGGCTCACTGTAGACATTTATAAACCCTGAATTTTGTTTAACGATTCCATAGATGGTTGCCAGTCCCAGCCCTGTCCCTTTTCCCACATCCTTTGTGGTGAAAAACGGCTCAAACAGGTGTTCCAAAGTCTCCTTATTCATTCCGCATCCATCATCGCTTACAGCCAGCATCACATATGCTCCAGGGTTAAAACCCGGGTTCCGGTTGCAATAGGCATCATCAAAAACGATATTTTGAGTTTCAATATTAATTTTTCCGACTCCGGTAATGGCATCTCTGGCATTCACGCACAGATTTGCCAGAACCTGGTCGATCTGGGCCGGATCGATTTTAACCGGCCACAGCTCGGCTCCGGGCATCCATATCAGGTGGATATCCTCCCCGATCAGACGTCTAAGCATCTTGAGCATCCCGGATACCGTATCGTTTAAATCGAGCACTCTTGGACGAATGATCTCTTTCCGGGCAAAGGCCAGAAGATGCCGGGTCAGGTCTGCCGAACGTTTTGCGGCTTTGAGAATCTCCTCAAGATCCGTTCGAATCGGATCCAAAAATCCGGCTTTCTCCATGGCGATTTCCGCATGCCCTAAAATCACCCCCAGCATGTTGTTGAAATCATGGGCCACTCCGCCGGCCAGCCTGCCCACGGATTCCATCTTCTGGGATTGAACCAACTGAGCTTGCAGCCGCTCTCTTTCTTCTTCGGCACTGTTTTGCACTTTTTCCGCGAGTATCCGTTCGGTGACATCACGACCGATTCCGCTGATATAGGATTGCCCGTGTTCAGGATTCACCAGTTTGCTCCTAAATTCGATATAAATCTTTCCCCCATCCTTTTTGAAATAAGAGCTGATCCCTTCATAGTGACCCTGGCTTTTCAGATTCTCAAGGTACTCGGTTATAAAAAGCTCCCGGAGTTCTGGTTTCATGAAGTCGGCGGCTTTCCGGCCGATGAATTCATCATCTGCATATCCGAAAAGGGTATGCATGGCCGGGTTCACGGTGAGAAATCGGCCTTCCAGGTCCTGGGTGTAGATGAGATCTGTAATGGAATTAAAAAGTTCCCGGAATTTTTGATCAGACCGTCGAAGAGCGTCTTCCGAGCGTTTTCGCTCAGTGATATCGATTCCCAGGCACGTGACATCCGTGATGTTTCCGTGGGTATCTTTGCTGATGACATTCGACCATGCCACGCTTCTCAGCTCTCCACTCATTGTCACGATATCGTTTTCGTAAGATGAATATCCGAGTGTATCCCGGGAATGCATTACGGCATTAAATACGTTCCGGATCTCATTTCTGATTTTTTCAGGTATGAAAAGATCGAACCAGTTTTTTCCTAAAACCTCATGGGCTTCCCATCCGGTAAATTTCAGAAAAAAGTCATTGGCAAAGATAATCCTTTCATCCGGATCGATGGAAATCCCGATTTGCGGTGTTGAAACCAGAATATTCTTCCACTTATTTTCAGACTCAAAAAGGGCTTCGATCATCCGTTTTTGGAGAACAATATCCCATGTGGTATCGGCAAGGTGAGCGGCGATTTCCAGATCTTTTTCCGTATAGTCGGATGGTTTGTTCCCAACACCCAAAATAGCAACCACCTTTTCTTCACGCATCACCGGAATCGTAAGTTCCCGGATTATCTTTGCATGACCTTCCGGCATGCCTTTTTTATGGGAAAGAGCTTCATAGTCGTTATGAATTACCGGTTTTTTCTCCCGGACAGAATCGATCCAGACGCCGGCTTTATCAAAACCGTAATGCTTTCCTTTCCCTTTGGCGTTGCAGAATTCATTTAACGTTCGGGTTGACCATTGCTGGAGAGAGAGAGTTTTCTGGTCCTCATCGACAAAATGGTAAAATCCGATGGGGCTTTCGGTAATGGTGCTGATTTCATCCAACGCCTTTGTTAGCAGATCATCAAGGGGATGTGAGGTTGCATATGAGGTCAGACTCAACCGTATTTCTGTCAGTTTTTTTGCCAGTCGTTCTTCACTTTGATCCCGAAAAACAAGAACCACTC
>JBFMEI010000414.1:0-2141 GCA_040753295.1 Thermodesulfobacteriota bacterium
GTTCGGGTGTTCTCCCCTCCTTTTTTGCAATCAGTCGAATAATCCGTTTAACCAGGGAGTCGTCGGTATACGCGATTCGAGCTTTATGGATCTGGATCCTCGGGATCATAAACAGGATCAGAATCCCTTTTTCCGGATCCAATTCGAAATTGGACAGATCAAGTGAAAATTCGGCATCCCCCATACCCTCGGCTCCGAGCCGCAGTGTCTTCAGATTCAGCTCCTTTTTCTCTCCATGATACCGGAAGTCGATCTCCATATCCGCCTTGATCTCCCGGTATCCGAGAACATCAAGGGCCTGGCCGTCCTGGGACAAATCCTCTCCCTTGATACGGATTCCGTTCAACGCCATCTGGACATCCAGGGATCCATCCCGGTGCTCCCGGATCCGATAGACGGCGATATCTTCGATTCCGATCTTTTCCGTTTCTCCGACAGGGGAGAGCGTCACACCCCGGATATGCGTATTCCATCCGATGAAATCGACGTCAACGTGACGATACCCGATATCCATGAATCCGGATGTTTTTTGAATAATATCATCGACTTTTCGCCCGGCAAGAACTTCAAGGTAGTGACTGATCCCCAGATACCCGGCTGCGAGTATCACTGCTCCCAAGACAGCACCGATACCTATCCTTATTCGTTTATTCATGGATCCTCTTTCCGGGTATCTTCTGACGTTTTCAGGGAATTGAAATTTCGGAATGCGCGGAATTTCAGTCGAAAATCATTGACGCCGGATATTGATCAGGGTCTGATTTATCCCTTGACCCGTTCCACATACTGACCGGTTCGAGTGTCGATCCGGATCCGCTCCCCTTCTTCAATGAACGGCGGAACCTGGACCACATATCCGGTCTCCAGCGTGGCCGGCTTGGTGCTTCCCGCAGCGGTGTCTCCTTTAACCCAGGGATCCGCCTTGACAACCCGCAAGTCGATAAAATTCGGGAGGGTGATTCCAATCGGTTTCCGATTATGAAAAAGCATGCTGCATCTGATATTCTCTTTAATGAGGCTTCGGGCATCCCCCATCTGTTCGGCGGTAAGAAATTCCTGTTCGTAATTGGATGTATTCATGAAGCAGTAACGTTCGCCGTCAAAATAAAGATACTCCATCTCCGCTTCTTCCAGGCTAGCCTCGTTGAACTTATCGCCTGAACGGAATGTCCGGTCAAACTGGATTCCGGTAATCATGTTTTTTAACCGGCATTTATAAAGCGCCTGTCCTTTGCCGGGCTTTACAAAATCAAACTGAATGATCACATAGGGATCTCCGTCG
Organism: Thermodesulfobacteriota bacterium; assembly: GCA_040753295.1. GTDB lineage: Bacteria > Desulfobacterota > Desulfobacteria > Desulfobacterales > UBA2156 > RBG-13-49-15. Next base: position 1,283 of record JBFMEI010000414.1, read on the forward strand.
ATCTCCAGTTTTGCCCCTTTTCTCAAATCGCCGCTTTCGATCATATTCACCATACTCCTTTATACCTGAATCTTACAGGGTATCGTCTGAAATCCTTCTATCTATCTCAAACCCGATGGAGAAACTCAAGTCAATTCTTACTCGTTGGCTCACGTCCGGTTAACCGGTTTTCAGCCCTTTGGATTTCATCGATAAACCGCCTGACCCGATTAAAATCCTTTTTAAAACGGATCGGGCGTCCGTATTCGTTTCGCATATTGGTTCCGGTGCATGAATCGACTCCGGCAGGATTCACCGCCAGTATAGCCTCATACACGTTATCCGGAGAAAGCCCTCCGGCAAGGATTACGGGTATGGAAGCGGACTTCACAAGGGAAGCGGCCATCCTCCAATCGCATGTCTCCCCGGTAATTCCGATAAATCCATCCACCGGAGATACCGGAACCCAGGTATCGATCAGAAAATAGTCGCTCCAGGGTTCAAATCGCTGCATGGAATAAAAAAAATCCCGGCCTCCGCCCTCTTTCTCTTTCGGCAGCGGAAGCGTGCGCATGATCCCGAGCCATGGAAACCGGGCCTTTAACGTCTTCTGAATCGTCACACCCTGTCGAATCAAATCCGTTTCCGGATTTAAAAGATCATCGCAAAAATGAATCAAATCCGGGTGGTAGTATTCCACGGCCCGGCAGAGGGTATCCGGATCCCTGAAAAGAGGGATAAGGCTCGACTTCCCCTGTTTTGATTGAACCTGTTCGACGGTTTTCTTAAGAACCGGGTCCTTCCAGGTCTGCGCTGAAGGGATCACGCTTCCGATCTGATCAACCCCCATATCCAAAAGAAGCTCGGCATCACGGGGATT
>JBFMEI010000415.1:0-2137 GCA_040753295.1 Thermodesulfobacteriota bacterium
AGACTGGATCAGGAAATTTCCCGGTCAAGAGACTCTTCAGTAACCGACTCTCTGGAAGCATTTAAAAAATTTATTAAAAACCCGGGACGGATCGTGATGTCCATTGCTCCAACGGAACCGGTATTCATCCGCGATTTCATGGAGATGGAAGAGAAGGGTGAATGGGTCAAACGACTGAATATCAAGGTCTGGAATTCCTGACGGCGAATCTGGATTTACCGGTTAGAAGTATCCGGGACGATGAAAAGCAATTCCGATCCCCTGAGGGGTTACGCGGACGATTTCTCCCTTTCTCTTCTGAGTGATACCGACATCGCTGGGTTCAATGAGTTCAATCTGCTGACCAAGCTGAAATTTTTCTTTAATCCGGATGAAGGCTCCGCCATGGCTCTGGTTCGATATTTCGCCGAGGAAAAGACGCCCGCCTGCAATGAATTCAACGGGCTTTATTCTGGGATGCCGGATGGCTTTTCGTTTTTCCTGCGGATTCTGGGGTTTCATCTGATTCTCCGTTTCAGTTCAATCGGACATCCGGCATTGAGTTGAATCAAAATTTTTCCTTTCGATGCTCTCATGGATTGATATTCTTTTCAATCTAAGGAAATTACGGTATTTTGTCAACTCAAATGAAAGACATGAGGTCTTATAATGGCGGCAAATACATGATGGCCGTGGTTTTTATTTTGAAAAAATGATACGTCACATCACAGATCAATGAGTCGAATCCCATTACAGGAAAGCGGGTGCCGTGCGATCTCCCATATTTGAAATCACATATGCCAATTATCTCCGGGAGCTCTCCGGAGTCGATTTGCGGTCCCTGGAATCCGGGCTCGGGCGTCACCATGACGGAAAAAGTCATACGGTTTCGTTTTTCAACAAGACCTGCAGAATCACACGGGAAGGAATCACGGATCTTCAGGGAGAACTTCTTCCGTTTGATATCCGGATCGTTGTTCTGAAATACCTCCTGATGTGCCCCGGATCCGTTTCAATCCCCCATGACTGGGCGGCTTTCAGAGTGATCCGCGGGTCTGCTCCGCTGCTCGGCTATTTTTCTCATAACGTGGAGGAGGTCCTTGTCAATCGATTTTCCGGAAGGACTCAGGCGCTCAGCGAGGCTGCCGGGAAACTCGGCGGATATGCTCCGGAATCGGAATTTCCCTATGACCTGTCCCGGTGCTTCAATGCCCTTCCCCGGGTTCGCCTTCTCATGCTTTTTAATGACGCGGATGATCAGTTTCCGGCGCACTGTTCCGTGCTGTTGGATACGCACTCCGAGGCGCACCTGGATCCTGAATGCCTTGCCATTGTCGCGGTGAGGCTTGCCCGGTCCCTTTGTGAATCGGACGAGGAGGGCGCTCCGTTGTGGAAAGAACGATCATGAAGGCCCGACTCACCATCCGGATGAAAATTTTTCTTGGGATTCTTGCGCCGTCCGCACTTCTCTTTTTTGTCATTTATTCGAATTACCGGAACTTGAGTGAACTCGGCCGGAGTCCGGAATTGCTTCTTTCGAAAAACTACAAAAGCATCCGTGCGGCAAAGCGGATGAGGGAACTTCTTGATGCCCACCTGAATCAGATGATCAGGGCGACGATTCTCGAACATGCCGGGACGTTTGAGATCGTGAATCCGGCTGAGATTGAAACTCTCCTGTCGACGTGCAAAGAGAACATCACCGAGGAAGGGGAGGAGCTGATTATCGGGCGATTGGAGAATCTCTATCATTTGTATCAGGCATCTGTTATGGATATCTCCCGGGAGATCGGCGAAATCTCGGATGATCAGGTCCGCTTCAGGTTCTATGCCCCGGTGGTTTCGCTGACATCCGAACTGATCCGGGAATTGAATGACCTGGTCGAAATCAACGAAAAAGGGATGGCATCCGCAGAAATTCGGGCCAAACAGATCGCTGAAAAGGGGCTGGTCTACTCTATCGGAGTCCTGGGTGTTGTGATCGTGGTGACTTTTTTTTTCGGCATTATCCTGTCGAGAAAAATTTCTCATCCATTGCAGATTCTGGCGAAGAAGCTCTCTCAAATCCGGGAAGGAGGAGGGGATTTTCCTATGATCCCGGTAACTACGGAGGACGAGATCGGCTTTTTAAGCCGGGAGTTCAACCGGCTTTTTGAGC
>JBFMEI010000416.1:0-2130 GCA_040753295.1 Thermodesulfobacteriota bacterium
ACATATATTCCTGCCGTGGTGCTGACGATTATTGCCGCTCGAATCTGTATCCGCAGGTATGCAACTCACCCCGTATGAATGGAGTTAATGAAAATCGGATGACGGGATGGCCGGGGTTTTCGATTGGAGTCTTCGTACTGATGCTTCTATCGGTGCTGGATACCTGTATCCTCACCCAGACGGAATCCAAACGGCAATTTAAAGTCGTTGCCGGGAGAAGTGAAAATATAACTGGAAAACTGTCCGATCCCGTCGATCCAAGACTGTTAAAGGAAGTATTTGCTGCAGACAGAAACCGTTCGCAGGATGATCTTTTAAATACAGTGGTTGACTACGAACCGAAATCTCCGGGTTTTGAAATCCGTTTTAAAAGCATTGAAGGGCGGCTATGGCGGGGGGAATTAAGGGTGAAGTCCAATGCTGCAGAAGGGACATATCCGCTTTTCATCATAAAGGCCGGCGAAACACCTGGGGAACGAACTGAACCGGTTTTCATTCAAGTGTTTAATAATGAAGAAGATTACCGAAAAAGTTACTGGTCTCTGGGGAAGCGATTTTTTGGAATAGAACCGTGGTGGCTCGCCATCTTCATGTTTCCGGTTGCGATCCTGAGCATCTATCAGGTCATGCGCCGGACAACCCGTGAAGATGAAGTGTTGCAGGCAAGAGGTATCGGACCGATCTACAAGCTGGTAAAACAGAAGACACACTGGGAGATTGCTTTCGGATTGGGCGCATTCCATGGGGTCAAACCCGGAGATCGACTGGTCGTTCTCCGGCCCGACGGTAGCACGGCTGGAAATTTGGAGGCAAAAACGGTTGAAAGAGAATTTTCAGAGGCTATTCTGAAGCTGGATGCGGATATTTCGCCGGACCACACGATTTCTCGTTTCAATCAACCCCAATAATAAATGCCGGGATTAACAACAGAGTGTTTTGGAAATGGGAAAAATGAATAGAAATATTTATCGAAACCTGCGGCAGAAGGTGATCATTCTGACGCTGGTTGTTTCATTTACACCGCTATTGGTTCTAGGTGGCGTTCTATATTTTCATTTTGCCAATATGTATCGGCATAAAGTCGAGGAGCAAATCCACTATCGGGCCAATGCCCAAGCTGAATCCGTGGATCTCTTTTTGAAAGAGCGGACAGCCATCCTCTCGGCGCTTGCGGATACTCACCGATATGAAGATCTCCTCCAGGAGCAAAAACTGACCCTGCTTCTGAACGTGATGAATACCCGTGCCGGAGCTTTTGTGGATATCGGAGTGATCGACAGCAAGGGAAATCACCAGGCGTATGTAGGACCCTATAATCTTAAAGGACTTAATTACTTCGATCAGGAATGGTTCGGACAGGTGATGAGCAAGGGGACCTATATCAGCGATGTGTATATGGGATTCAGGCGGATTCCCCATTTTATCATCGCTGTCCGCCACCAGGAGAACGACCGGAGCTGGATTCTCCGGGCGACCATCGATAAGGACATTTTGCGAGATATCGTGTCAAGTGCAAAAGTGGGTAAAACCGGAGATGCATTTATCATCAATCGCGAGGGGATTTACCAGACCCGGCCTCGCTTTCAGGGTGAGGTCCTCTGGGAGTCTCAGATTGATACAAAAGAATTCGGCGGCCGAATTCATATGATTGAGCATGTCACACCGGATGGACGAACCGTATTGATGGCCGGTACCTGGCTGAAAAATAAGAACTGGCTGCTGGTCATATCTCAGGATTCTGAGGAAGAGATGAGAGGATTGATGGTGACCCGGAATCTTCAGATCTCTATAATCGGATTCGCGCTTTTGGTCATTATTCTGGCCACGATTTTTATGAGCACCTTTATGGTCAGGCAGCTGGAGTCAGCAGGCGTTAAAATGGATGAATTGAATGCCCTGTTGATGCAGTCCGATAAATTAGCGGCTCTGGGTAAAATGGCGGCGGGGATTGCTCATGAGATCAATAATCCCATTGCGGTCATCGGTGAAAAAGCCGGATGGATGAGGGATTTGCTTGCGGATGAGCAATTCCAGCAGAGCGAAAATCTGGCTGAATATCGGAAATCCATTGAAAAAATTGAAGAGCATGTGGAGCGGATTCGGAAAATCATTCACAATATGCTTGGTTTT
>JBFMEI010000417.1:0-2119 GCA_040753295.1 Thermodesulfobacteriota bacterium
AAATTCATCTCCAATTATCCGGAAAAGGTTCGCGAAGTCACCAATTACATTCGTCGACACCGGAATAAAAAAAGCGCTTGAGCCTTAGGGCGAATCAAGACCGAGTTGCCGTCTACCATTCAAATCCGACCACGATAGTCGGACCGCTGAATGCCAGATCGATTTCCAGCGGCAGATTGCTGTCTTTGGCATCTACGGCAATATGACGATACCCGGCGCCGACATGAAACCCGGGAGGAAATTTTGCCATTACGGCGAGCTCAAAGTCGAGATAGGCGGCTTCAATATCCCCGATATCGAATGTTCCACCGAGCAGGGAAATACGACCCTGTAAAAAGGGGAGGGGATTGGTTTCCGCAAAAACCCCGATGACAAACATCCCGGTATCCACATCTGCTGCTGCGCGTCCGAGCCGCGGAGAGGCCGCTTCGGCTCCGATATTGATGTATTCACCTCCTGCCATGATACCGCCATGAAAAATATCCGGCCCGATGTCGAATCGATATAATCCCTGAATCACCGTCAGGTCGAATGCGGTGGAAACATTCTCATTAATCTGAAATTCCTTATCCTGGAAGCGGATTGTCCGATTGATGGTGGTGTTTGCCGACGCATCAAGCTTAAATGCGGAAAAACCCACCTGATGGGTCTTTCCGAGGAATGCACGAATTCCGGGAACGTTTTCGATATCATCATAGCCTAAATCGTCTTCAAGATCTGCCTTTGTTCCTTCCAGCCCGTCTATTCCGACCGATGCTTCTCCGGCAGGTTTCATCAACCATAAAAACCCTTCAATTTCCATCAATGCCTGAGCCGGAAGCGCCGGTAAAAACCAGAACGAAAAAATCAAAATCAACTTTTTCATTTAAATTCCTCCTGAGAAAAATCGATATCAGCTCAATTCAGCTATTGGTCGGTCATCTTGTATCCTGCCGGAACTTTAAACAAATCGGTCGAAAGCCCTTTTCGTTCAATCTTTTTAAGAGTGCTGGTCGTGGTTCCATTTCCGATTTTCATGGTTGTTTCGACCGGAAATCCTTTGAGTTCTTCCGTCAACGCAGAAAAATTCATCTGTTTCAACATGGGATTCCGGCCCATGACCTTGGCGGATTTTTTACTGTAGGTCAACAGTTCGTCAAGCCCTTCCACTTCATTTGAAATCCAGTATTCTCCGCTGGTTCCCATAAAACTCACATTATGTTTGGTGCATTTATATCCGGAGATCTTCCGGGTTTCGGTGGTAGGGACCACCTTGAAGCTGCCCATCATCTTTTTCATGATCCCCTGAAACTGTTTCCCTGCTTCTCCTTCCATTTCAGGCATCTGTCCCATCTGCTTCATATCGACTTCATTGTAAGTTTTTTTCTTCGGGTCCAGGTTGAATATCTTCATCTGGTCCATATCCATGATGGTGATCGAGTCCGGCATTTCTATCCGGAATGAATTCCCTTTGAGATAATTTTTTACCAACTGGATTCCATCCTGCTGTCCCGGGATTCCCTGGCTTTTGGAATCGCTTTCCCAGTAAAGATCTGCATCGGCATTGGAAAAAGAAATCACTGTAAATGCAAAAAGAATTAAACTGACTCGAATGATGTTTTGAAACGGCATGGCCTTCTCCTCTTTTAATAAAAAAGCTTTGATTGACAATTTGAGGTGTTTTCACTATTTCTGATGGTGTTCACATCCGCCTTTCGGCAACCCGCAACAGGGTTCGGCTTTTTTGAGATAAAACGATTAAAAAGTCAATAGTTTTAATATCTGAATCCCGGTTGCTTCCAAAAAGGAGAGTTGTCTTAAATGGAACGTAAAATTCTTGTCGCGTTGGATGACTCTCTCTATTCCCGGGCATGCCTCAGCTATATTTCGACCATCTCACAGATCGTCGCCGATCTTCATCTGACCCTCTACCATGTTCAGCCCGGTCTCTCTGATTATCTTCTTGAAGCGTCGAAAAATGACCGTGATGCACGGAAACAGCTGGAGCAAATCATGGTCAAAAACAGGGAAAAGGGAGTGGATCTGGTCAACCGGTGCAAGGAAATGATCTTAAAAATGGGGATACCCGAAGATCGGTTGACAGTGGTGACCGCTCCCCGCAGCCTTGGACTGGCCAAGG
>JBFMEI010000418.1:0-2118 GCA_040753295.1 Thermodesulfobacteriota bacterium
CAGAACTTTATCTTCATCAGCCTGGGATTTGGGCTTGAGTGCAAAGGAGACCATGGAATAGGGGGGTTCAAGGGTTTTATATCTGATTTTCGCATTTTCATCGCACAAGGTATCCCCCGTCACCGTGTCTTTGAGTTTGGCCACTGCCACGATGGATCCGGGACCGGCTTCAGTGAGGGGCCTCTGCTCTTTTCCTGCCAGCCGGAGGAGCTGAGTAAACCGTTCTTTGGATTCCTTGTTGATATTGTAGAAGTTTCCGTCCCCTCCCAGGGAGCCGGAAATAATTCTGAAAATGGAGAGCCTGCCGGCATAAGGATCCGCAACGGTCTTGAAAACAAATCCTGAAAACGGACCTTTCGGATCCGGCAGCCGATCTGTTTCCTGACCGGTTTTCGGATCGATTCCTTTCCAGGGATTCCGTTCAAGCGGAGAGGGGAGACAGTCAGAAACAAAATCCATCAACAGATCGATTCCGATGCGGCGGGTCGCACTTCCCACAAGGATAGGGACAAAAGATCGGGATCGGATCCCCTTTTTGAGGGCCTCCCTGATCTCATCATCGTTTGGAAGCGCCCCTTCAAGATACCGTTCCAGAAGCGCATCATCAGCTTCGGCCACATTTTCAACCATCGATTCGCGCTCTTTTTTAACCTGATCCAGCATATCGGCCGGAACAGCGATTTCATTCCGTTTTCCATCGGCATCATAGAGAAACGCCTTCATCCGGATGAGATCCACCATTCCCTTGAATCCGGCCTCGGCGCCGATGGGAAGCTGAAGAACGATCGGTTTGAGATCAAATGAGGAAAGAATATCCTGAAGTGTTCTTTTAAAATCCGAACGCTCACGATCGAGCTTGTTTATAAAAAGAGTGCAGGGAAGGGATAGCTCCCGGGCAAGATCCCATGCCTGTTCCGTCTGGACCTTGACCCCGTCGACCGCATCAATCACCACGATTACGGAGTCTGTGGCCTGAATACAGCTCCGGGTATCGGCAAAAAAATTCTGATCCCCAGGGGTATCCATCAGGTTGATCGTCCGCTTCCCCCAGTTGTATTGATGGAAACTGGTGCTGATGCTTGCACGGCGTTTGACTTCTTCAGGTTCAAAATCCATGGCCGTATTTCCATCCTCGACCCGGCCCAGTCTTGAAACCGCTCCCGAGGTGTAAAGAATGATTTCCGCCAGGGATGTCTTTCCAGCGCCTCCATGTCCAACCAACGCGATATTCCTTAAATGATCCGACATTGCAACTCCTTCCTATGGCCTAGTATTGAAAACAGGAAATCCTTCTATATGCGAAACCGGATAAAATCAAGTCAATCCGTCTTTTGGATTTTCAGGATCAGGTGGATTAAAAACTCACGGTTCCCTTTGGGTCCTGAAATCGGAGAAGGGATAACTGAGCGGCAGATCAAGTCGATTGTTTCCATAAAAGAGAGCATCTCTTTCAAAAGCCGGTCATGAAGAGACGGATCCCGGACCACCCCTCCTTTCCCCACATGTTCTTTTCCAACTTCAAACTGGGGTTTGACCAGAGCCACGATGCACCCGGTTTTTTTAAGATACGGCAAAACCGAAGGAAGGACGATTCTCAGGGATATGAACGACACATCCACGGTAATCAGATCCATCGATTCCGGGATCTTTTCCCTGGGCATATGGCGGATATTGGTCCGTTCAATGACCACGACCTTCGGGTCGGTTCTCAATCTCCAGGCCAGTTGGCCATACCCGACATCCACCGCATAGACTCTGGCTGCTCCATGCTGAATCAGACAATCGGTAAACCCCCCGGTTGAAGCACCCACATCCATGCAGATATTTCCGGAAACAGGTATCTGAAACCGCTTAATGGCGCTCTCCAGCTTGACCCCTCCCCGGGAAACATAGGGATGATCCCATCCTTTGATCAGGATTTCGGATTCATGGGAAGTGAGGGTCCCGGGTTTATCAACAGGTCTGCCGTTTACAAAAACCTTTCCTGCCATGATCAGGCTCTTTGCTTTTTGCCGGCTCTCGACCAGACCCCGGTTCCAGAGAAGCAGATCAAGTCTTTTTTTTAAGACCTTGGTTTTTCCCGACGCTTCCTGGAATTTTATCGAAAGGTTCATGACG
>JBFMEI010000419.1:0-2104 GCA_040753295.1 Thermodesulfobacteriota bacterium
CCCTGCTGAGGACAGTACGGGCAGGTGGCGCTGACAAACACCTTGACCGCTCTCGGTGCATCGATCTTTTGAAGGATCTTCTGAGATGCCTCACTCAGATGATGCTGTCCGGTTCCGACCAGGATCAGGGTTTCTAAAAATGTCCGCCCCTCTTCTCCCATGGGTGCGCCCAGCCAGCGGATGGAATATCGCTCCGGATCAATGAGCAGGGTCGGAGAATATTGAACGCTCCATTTTTTCGCGAGTTCATCTGTTAAATCGAATTCCCTGAATTTGATTTTGTCCGAAAGTTCTCTGAATGTCCGGATAATCTCCCGGTTTGCTTTGGAAAAAATATCGGATCGGCTGCGGTCAGAAAACATGAAGATAGGAATATCTCTGGTGATTCCGTTAAAAAGCATTTTGAGCTGCTGAATCAGCAGGTCATTTCCGGAATGGGAGGGTTGAGATTCACCGGATCTGGAAGATTTCATGAAACCTCCATGGATTGGAAAATTCAGGTCATGCTCCGGAACATCACAACCGCCCGTGCCAGCTCGAGATCTTCCGGAGTGGTGATTTTAAAGTTGATGCGGCTTCCCTTGAGCATCCTCACCGGATGCCCGGTCAATTCCACCAGTCGGGCATCATCCGTGGCCCGATGTCCGGTCTTTGCGGCATGTTCATGGGCGGTCTTGATGATGCGGACCCGAAAAGCCTGGGGGGTCTGAACCATCCAGATATTCTCTCGTTCGAGCGTCTGGAGAACATCTCCTTCAGGATCGGTCTGCTTCAACGTATCCTGAGCATGAACCCCAAGGGCGCAGGCCCCGGTTTTCCGCGCCTGCCGGATGCATTCTGTAATTTCCGAATTCTTGATAAACGGCCGGACGCCGTCATGAATCACAACGATCCCCTCAGGATCTTCAACGGCTTCAAGGCCCCTTCCCACCGAATCCTGGCGTTCTTTTCCGCCGGAGACGAGTTTCAACGGCTTACGGATTCTGATGTCGTCCAAAATGCTATTTCGGCAGAAGTTGAAATCCTCCTCTGGAAGAACAAGGATTATTCCATCGATTTCATTGCATTCATTAAATACGGAAAGGGTGTGGCTGAGAACCGGCCGATCGTCCAGAAGGAGATACTGCTTGGGTCTGTCGAGTCCCATCCGATTCCCTTTTCCGGCAGCCACGATTATCGCAGAGGTCCGGCTCATTTCAGGTCAACCTCAAATAGGGTTAAATCAGATATCTGAGCTCTTTGGGAAGAGGGATTCCCTTTCCCATGGTATCTTCGCCGTAGTTGACACCGGCTAGAATTTCAATATCTTTTAACGCCCGGCTGTCTCCTTCAAAGATGATCCGGCTGATATTTTCCTTTTGAATTTTTCCGCCGGCCCATTGCAAATCCAAAACACTGCTGGCATCAAAACGATCCTCTCCCAAGCAAAGCTCGACCTGCCCTCCATAATGCTGAACAATCTTTGCGACCAGAAGACTCGGCCGGGCATGAAATCCCAGACTGATCGGAACACCCGCGGTGATCCGTTTGCGTTCTATATTTTCATTCAGGATCTCTTTGGCCAGCGCTTTTCCACCGGTTAAAAAATGGCAGGCATAATAGAGGCAGCAGTTGATGGTTCGATCCAGAAGAACATCAGGATTGATGAGTTCGACCAGCCGTTCCCTCACCTGTTTGTACACATTTTTATACCCGGCATCGTAAAGATGACGTTCATAAAAGTGCAGAAGCCTTCCGATCATCTGGAGAAGATGAAATACCACGGAAAAATAGCTTCTGAGTTCTTTGAGTTTCCGGTTTCCAAACCGGTATCCCCCATGAATCACATAGGTGTCAAAGGAGGATTGGAGATTGTGAACCAGCATTTCAAAGCGCCGGATTTCAACCTCGTTCACTTTTGCAGGAACGATCATTCGAATCTCATCCAGCGCATAGGGGCGATAAAATCCGAGTTGATCAAAACTGTCTGTGATCCTTAAGAATTCGCTGGCGATTTTTACAATGTATTCTTTTTGGAGGTCCTTGTCCACGTCGTCGATATCGTATTCAAGAACATCGCAGGTTGTAATCCCGGGGAAATCCGAAGGATCAAAGGTATGATCCG
>JBFMEI010000420.1:0-2102 GCA_040753295.1 Thermodesulfobacteriota bacterium
GGTGAATGCCGGTATCATGAACTCCTCCAATGAAATTGAAATCAAGCCGGTTTCTGAGGTCGTCAAAGATAACCAGCAGGTGATCAATGAAGGATTTCTTCCGGTATTGGGCGTCCTTCTGAGCATCAGTTTCCTGATTGGAGTCATGGTGATCGGATTGACCATCTATTCGGCTGTTTTAGAAAAACGACGGGAATACGGCATCTTGAAAGCCATCGGAGCCCGAACCGGACAGATGATTCTTATGGTTCAGGTTCAGTCTCTTGCCGCTGCCCTGGCCGGATATGGAGCGGGTCTGGGCGCCTCTTTTCTGGCAGCCGAAGCCGCGGAATGGTGGGTCCCTCAGTTTATTACCAGAATACAGCTTCCGGATCTGATCCTGATCGGAATCGCCGCGATCCTTATGGGAATCGTCTCCTCGATGATACCTCTCCAGAAAATCAGCCGGGTGGATCCGGCAGAGGTATTTCGATCATGAACGCGTTGTCGTTTCAAGGAGTCAGCAAGATTTATGGAGAGGGGGATGCCGCTGTTCACGCCCTTCAAGAAATCCACTGGACTTTAGAGAAAGGAGCGATGGCGGTGGTTATGGGCCCCTCAGGGTCAGGAAAGAGTACGCTTCTCATGATCGCCGGGGCACTCCTCTCTCCCACTCAAGGCCGGGTTCGTGTAAATGAGACGGATCTTTATGAATTGCCGCAGTCAGAACTGGCCAGAATACGATTAACCCAAATCGGCTTCGTATTCCAGTCCTTTAACCTTTTTTCAAGCCTCACCGCTGCAGAAAACGTGGCGTTGCCGGCGGCTCTTGCCGGAAGGCCTCGGAAACAGAGCATTGATCATGGATTGTCGATTCTCATTCGTCTGGGCCTGGAGCGCCGGATCCACCATACCCCCGCAGAGCTTTCGGCCGGAGAAAAACAACGCGTCGCGCTGGCCAGAGCCTTGGTGAATGACCCCGCACTGATTCTGGCCGATGAACCGACCGCCAATCTTGATTCGGCTTCCGGGCAGCAGATTCTGGAGCTTCTGCGGGAAATCAATCAAAACCAGGGGAAAACCATTCTCGTTGTGACTCATGACCTCCGGATCGCCCAGAGCGCCAGGTCAATCTGGTGGCTCGAAGACGGACGGCTTACCCCCAAATAAGGAGACGCCTTCTGGGTCCTCATATCGTAAAAATATTTCGGGACCAGGCCGATCGATACGGTTCCAGACTTGCGGTTGAAAAGCGGAGTCTGGGAATATGGAAAGGCTGGTCCTGGCAGGAATACTATGAAACCGCTCGAAGAATCGGACTGGGTCTCTACCACCTTGGAATCCGATCCAAGGATCGCGTGGCCTTATGCAGCGAAAACCGGCTGGAATGGATTGCTGCAGACATGGGCATCATGGGGATCGGAGCCTGCACGGTTCCGATCTACCCGTCCATAACCGCCGAAGAGATGATATTTATTACCGGACAGTCCGAATCCAAAATCCTCATTCTGGAAAATCAAATCGCTCTGGACAGGATTTTCAAGAACCGTTCAAGATGTCCGCATCTGGAAAAAATCATTCTTATCGAATCGAGCGAAGAGATTTCCAACCCGGATGTTATCCTCTCTTTTGAAGACTTGAAAAGACTTGGCGGACGGTATGCCGATACCGGTCTGTTTGAAACCTCTGGAGATCAGATAAACTCTGAAGATATTGCGACCCTTGTATATACTTCCGGGACAACGGGCCCGCCCAAAGGCGTCATGATCACCCACAATAATATCCTTTCCGTCTTTGAGGCCTTGGATGCCGTAGTCCCGGCTTATGAAACCGATGTCACGGTTCCTTTTCTCCCGTTATCCCACGTCTTTGAACGGATAGCCGGACATCTTTATGGCCTCAAGGTCGGCATCACTGCCCATTATACGGAAAACTTCAACACCCTCATGGAAGATATTCAAACCAAAAAACCAACCGTCATCCTCTCGGTTCCCAGGTTTCTGGAAAAGGTGTATGCACGGATGTTGACGAAAATCCATGAACAGCCGTCATGGAAAAGAGAGGTGTTCAATTGGGCCTGGAACATGGAGAAGGATGCCGATGTATTGAAAAATCAAAAAAAA
>JBFMEI010000421.1:0-2099 GCA_040753295.1 Thermodesulfobacteriota bacterium
TCAGTGATTGTTTCCTTTATGGGTTACGATCCGATCATGCAATTCGTTCATGAAGATGACGTTGCGGAAGCGTTTTACCTTGCCGCGACAAGTGACGCATCCGGCGCGTTCAACCTTGCGGCAGATGGAGGGATGCGGTTTTCGGAAATGGTGAAGGAGATGGGCAAGAAACATCTCAGGCTTCCGGTTTGGCTGGTTTATCCTCTGGTGGACATATTGTATACGCTGCGGATACTGGCTTATGGGACGGCGCAGCTCAGCTATATACGGTATCCCCTGTCCATGAACATCGAAAAAATACAAAAGGATCTGGGATTTTCTCCGAATTATACATCCAGACAAACACTGGCTTCTTTCCGGGATGCGGAAGAATAATCGGTTAAATATTGAAAATGGCGATAGAGGTATCAACACACTTTTATTATACGGTTGTTTGGTTTCAAATCCCATGATAAGCGGATGGAGGATTGCTTGGAAACCATGAACATGAAAAACAAGTATTTTGGATTGCGCAGAGAAAATGAAAGGAGGAAAACGTGGTAAAGAATTTTACATGCTGGCCGGAACAATGGCCTAAAAGCCTGAATTATCCTGAGGTTCCGATTTATGCATTGTTGGACCAGACATCGGAGCGGGTTCCGAACCGGATTGCGATCCATTTCGGAGGGATGGCTCTGACCTATGCGGAATTGAGGCAGTTGACAGACCGTTTTGCGACAGCGCTTGCCGCACTCGGAGTGTCAAAAGGAGATCGGGCGGCAATTCATCTGCCGAACTGCCCTCAGTTTGCAATTGCCTATTATGCAATACTGAAAACAGGAGCGACCTTCACACCCTTAAGTCCCCTCCTTTCTCCGCGTGAAGTGATTCATCAACTCAACGATTCCGGAGCGGAAACACTGATTACTCTTGATCTTCTCTATCCGGGAATTGAATCCATTATTCCGCAAACGCCGGTGAAGCGGATTATATCGACAAGCATCGCGGACTGCTATAATGCGGTTATTGCTCCGCTGAAGCCGCTTGGAAAAATTCCGGTTCCCAACACGCTGGATATGGCTGAATTGTTGAAGAAACACGAACCCAATCCGCCGAAAGTAACCATCGATGTCAGCCGTGACCTTGCCCATCTGGCATATACCGGAGGAACGACCGGTGTTTCAAAAGGGGTGATGCTGACCCATAAAAACGTGGTTACCAATGTGCTTCAGTTCGGAGCCTGGTTCAGCGGAGGCGACTATACGTTTCGTGACGGAAAAATCGAAATGGTTTTCCCGGAAGGGGTTGATCCGGCAAAAGACAGGCCCGTGGTAAGGGATAAAGAGGTGGCGCTGGTGGTTGTTCCCTGGTTTCATGCCATGGGAACGGTGGGATATCTGAACAATCCGATTTCATCCGGGACCACGCTGGTTGTTTTTCCACGGTTTGATCCCGTGGAATACATCACTGCCATCGGCAAGTTTTCAGCCACAACCCTGGGAGGAGCCCCGCAGCTTTATGTACCGCTGGTCAATCTTCCGAATTTTAAAGAGTATGACTTGTCCAGTATAAAGCTTGCCGGCTCCGGAGCGGCTCCGCTTCCTGTATCGATTCTGGAAAACATGAACAAAGCCTTTTCGGGCGGGGTTGTTATGGAGGCATACGGGCTTACGGAATGCACCATGGGCGCTGTCGCCAATCCGGCGATTCGAAAGTTGACTAGGGCCGGGTCTGTAGGGCTTCCGATTTTTGATACTGAGTGCAAGGTCGTCAATCCGGAAACGGGAGAAGATCTTTCGCCGGGACAGGAAGGCGAAATCTGTATCAAGGGTCCTCAGGTAATGGTAGGATACTGGAACCGGCCCGAGGCAACCACCGACGTATTGAAAGACGGATGGCTGTTTACGGGAGATATCGGGAAAGAGGATGAAGACGGTTATTTTTTTATTACGGATCGGAAAAAAGATTTGATCCTGTACAAGGGATACAATGTTTATCCGAGAGAGCTTGAGGAAGTTTTGTATATGCATCCGGCAGTGGAAAGCTGTGCAGTAATCGGAAAGCCGGATTCCAAGGCCGGGGAACTGCCGGTTGCCTATGTTCAATTGAAAGCAGGTGTT
>JBFMEI010000422.1:0-2095 GCA_040753295.1 Thermodesulfobacteriota bacterium
CAAAAATTTCACCTTTAAAAACGGCAAAGCTGACATCCGTTAATATCCGGAACCCATCGAATTCTTTTTCAATATGATCCAATCTCAGAATCTCAGATTTCATGCCATGCTCAAAATTCAGAACGGATTTTTCGACTTTTTACTGAACTCTTTCTCATTGATTTGTAATATCAAAATATCTTAAAAACAGACGAGCGTCAAACGAATCCGCTGAGTGAAAAAATGGAAGCGATCCTCAATAAATTTAAAACAGCATCTCGAGTTGATAAGGCTATCCGGTTTGTATGGGAAGCAAGCCGGAAGTGGACTCTAGCAAGCATTTTGATTGTCGTATGCTTGGGGGCGCTGCCGCTTGCGACACTCTATTTGATGAAACTGATTGTGGATGGGGTGGCCGATTCAGTGGCAGCTCCGGATAAGATGGCCGCGTTTTGGCAGATCGCATTTCTCATCGGGATAGCCGGTGGGATCGCCATATTCCAAGCCGTATGCCAGTTGGCGGAAAATCTTGTCAAAGAAGCCCAGTCGCTGGCGGTTTCCGACCATATGTATAACATCATCCACGAAAAATCCATTTCCGTTGATCTGGAATATTATGAGAATCCCAAATATTTTGATACGCTTCACCGCGCCCAGCATGAAGGCCCATACAGACCGCTTCAGATCGTAACCGGGTTGATGCGCCTCGGCCAAAACAGCCTGTCTCTGGTTGCGGTGGTGGGGCTTTTGGTTTCATTTCACTGGGTCGTTGCCCTGATTCTTTTAATCGCCGCCATCCCGGGTATTTTTGTTAAAGTCAAATTCAGTGGGAGGGTTTTTCACTGGCAGCGGGAACGGACCCCGACGGAGCGAAAAGCCGGCTACTTTAACTGGATGCTGGTGGGATATGGCCATGCAAAAGAGATCCGGCTCTTTCGATTGGGGACTCTTTTTGTTGAGCGGTTCAACGAGTTAAAAAGCCTGCTTCGACGGGAAAAACTCGATATCAACCGGAAGCGCTCCATTGCCGATTTTTTCGCCCAGGCCTTTGCAACCTTTGCGGTATTTGGCTCTTTTGCCATGATTGCCTACCGAACGGTTCAAGGGAGTATTACCTTAGGGGATATGGTCATGTATTTTCAGGCATTCCAGCGGGGGCTATCCTTTCTCCAAGGGACCCTGGGCGGAATGGCGGATCTGTATGAAAATAATCTGTTTTTATCCAACTTATTTGAGTTTCTGGATTTAAAGCCCAAAGTTAAAGACACGATTCAGCCCGCCCCTTTCCCTGAGTCATTTAAAAAAGGGATTCAGTTTGATCGTGTCGATTTTATCTACCCTGCAACCTCTAAAAAGGTTATCGACGATGTTTCATTGTCAATTGCACCCGGAGAGGTCGTCGCATTTGTCGGGGATAATGGATCAGGGAAAACGACACTGGCCAAACTGCTTTGCCGATTATACGATCCGATAAAGGGGAAAATCTCAATCGATGATATCGATATCCGGAAATTTTCTCTGGATTCACTCCGGCGCCGGATCAGCGTTATTTTTCAGGATTACGTTCATTATCATCTGACAGTAAGAGAAAATATCTGGTTCGGAAATGTCGAGCTTTCAAACCGCGACAGCCGGATTGAAAAGGCCGCAAATTCTGCCGGTGCGATGGATTTGATCGAGCGGCTTCCAAAAGGATTGGATACCATTCTTGGGAAATGGTTCGAAGACGGGGAAGAGCTAAGCATTGGGGAGTGGCAGAAGATCGCCCTGGCAAGAGCCTTTATGGGGGAGAGCCGGATTATTGTGTTGGATGAGCCGACCAGCAATCTGGATGTGAAAACCGAGTATGCGGTGTTTGAGCGGTTTAAGAGGCTTCTTGACGGACGGTCGGCGATTCTCATCAGTCATCGGTTTTCAACGGTTCGGATGGCGGATCGTATTATTCTGATGGAAAACGGCCGGATCAAAGAGGCCGGAAGCCACGAAGAGTTGATGCAGCTTAAAGGGAAATATGCCGAGATGTTTGAAAAGCAGGCGAGGTTTTATAAATAGAGGGTTTAAGGGGCAAAGGGTTAAGGGGTCGAGGGTTATGAAGTTATTTTATTGAATATTCAGG
>JBFMEI010000423.1:0-2089 GCA_040753295.1 Thermodesulfobacteriota bacterium
TTGGAGATAAGTCTGCCCCACGACCCTGTGTTGGGTTTGATCACGCACGGATACCCCAGATTATCCATGGCGGCAAGGGCCGACTCGGGAGTAAAAGCCATGAAGCACCTGGGGGTTGGGACTCCGGTTCTGATGAGTGCCTGGGTGGTCAGAAACTTGCTCCCGCAGACTTCCGCCACATCGAAGGTGTTCACCGTGGGGATGCCGAAGTCATTGAAAATCTTCAGGGCATGGACGGCCCGTGAATGGTTGATACACCGCTCAATGACCACATCATATCCAAAATCGTTTTTATGAAGATCAAAAAACGTTTCTCTGTCGTCGATCTTCTCAAGCTGGACGCCGGGGCGCTGTCTGAACTCATCGATGAGAAGCTTCTCTTCGACTCTTAAAATAGAGTGTAAAAAACCGACTTTCATAGTTCAAGCTCCAACAAACAGTTCCTGAAGGTTGCGATTATTCGCCCCAGTCTTCCTCTTCCTGAGGGGCTTCCTCAACGCTGTCTTTTCCCGTCACCTCGAGTTCGGACCCGCAATCCGCACAGGTCATGATTTCTCCCTTTTCGGTGTCCGGAGAAAGGGTGATCTCCGCACCGCATACAGGACATTCTGCCATGGTTCATTCCTTTCTGATGAATCTATCATTTGAAATCGATCTGCCCGGCCCCTGTCGCATTTTTTCATATTCAACACCGCAGAGCATCCCGGCATGGGGCGGCATCATAAATAAAGGAGTTGCGCTTGTCAAAGGGGCTTTGATCATTTTTACCATTTTTTTATCCCTCCTGGGGGCTTTTCTTCAGCAGATCTTCAATGGTTTTAAATACACGCAGATGATCCTGGGACCCAATGGGAAATGACGGGCTCTGCTCCATGATTTTTCCGTCGCGTACCATCTGGATTTTTACCACCGGAACAAAAGCCGACTCCTGCTGCTCCAACCCGAATGAAACCCGATAACCCGTCCCGGCCGGATGAGGCGAAGAGGCTGGAATCTCCTCGAAATGCTGGACAAAAAACGTCTCGGCGCGCTCCGGTTCCAGGGGGACACACGAAAGACCCCGGCCTGACTTGGCCTGCTCGATGCAATTGTTGCAGGAGATGCAAAACGCCTTTCGAAGATCCCCGGCTTTCCAGCGTCGGATCAGATCCGGCTCCCGGATCAAAGGGCGGCACAGGGAGATGTAGTCCGCCACCTGTTCTTCAACAAGACGCTGCGAAACCGGGTAGCTTCGGATCCCGCCGACAAGGATAAGAGGAACATGGATGTTTCGTTTAAATTCCTTTGCCTCCTCCTTAAAATACGCCTCATCCTTTTCCTCCAGGATTTCATTTTTCATCAGGTTCGGGTTGTTGAGGAGTCCACCGCTTAATTCAATTCCATCGATGCCGTGTTCCTGAAGCATCCGTCCCACTTCCACGGACTCCTCCAGGGTCAATCCGTTTTCTGTGAAATCCTGGCAGTTAAGCTTGACCAGGACCGGATAATCCGATCCCACACGGCTCCGGATCGACTGGAGCGTTTCCATGAGAATCCTGCCGCGATTGGAAAGGGAGCCGCCATACTCATCGGCCCGGTCATTATACCGGGGACAGAGAAACTGGCTGAGAAGAAACCCGTGAGCGGCCAGGATTTGAACTCCGTCAAATCCCGCCTCTTTTCCCCTCTTCGCTGCACGGCCGAACGCATCCGCCACATTCCGGATATCCTGATGCGTCATCTCCCGGATACGCTGCTTCGAGAGGTAGGCGCCTCCATATCCGAGCTGAACGACGATGCGCCCCCCATTGTCGTGAACCGCCTGTGTCATGGCCAAAAGCCCGGGGATCAGGTCGTCATGATGAATTCCAAGCTGCCGGGGTTGATGCTTCCCCTTTTCATGGACAAAGGCATGTCCGGTAATGATCACCCCAACACCCCCTTCGGCAAGGGTTCTCATAAGAGCGATCATGGGGTGAGTGACTTCACCTGAATCCGTAGCCATGCCATCCCATGTGGCGGACCGGACAAACCGGTTGGAAAGCCTCATGCCGTTGATACTGGTTTCTTCAAACAGATGTTTCATGATAAGTTGCCTATTAACTAAATT
>JBFMEI010000424.1:0-2054 GCA_040753295.1 Thermodesulfobacteriota bacterium
CGTTTCTTCAGGGGCTCTTTTCACTTGGGGATCGAAGGGTCGGAAATATCCTGACGGCGGGCCATCAAAACCGAGGAAACTGGGCCAGAACGATCAAGGAATCCCCCGTCAACCCGAGTTTTTATGTTCATCGGGAAAAAGGATTAAATGAAATCCTTCCCTGGGATCTGATCGATCATGGCGTGCAGAAATCTTTTCTGGCATCCGAATACCGGCGGGCCCTCTCCGGGATTCCTTCCCCGCCTTGTCCGGTCAAGTCCTGCCGTATGTGCGGGGCCTGCTGAGCCCTCTCGATCCTGTTTTGAGAGTCCGCAGGATTTCCGTTCCGGCTTTCCCGATCACCGCATCTTGAATCGCTTCGACTGATGTAATCACAGCCCGCTTTCCTCCGGATGAAATAAACTGAAGGCACGCTTCGACTTTCGGCCCCATGCTCCCGGGTGAAAAGTGCCCATCGGTCAAATACCGGCGCGCCTGCCGGATGGTCATATGTCGAAGAAAGGTTTCATCCGCAGTACCGAAAGAAAGGGCTGTTCCCGGCACATCCGTTGCAATGATGAACATGTCGACACCGACCTCTTTGGCCAGCTTTGCGCTGGCGAGATCCTTGTCGATGACTGCATCCACTCCGGAAAATGCCCTTCCTTCCCGGATGACCGGGATCCCGCCTCCGCCGCAGCAGATGACGATAAAGTCCTGATGAATCAGTTTTTTGATTTCACGCTTTTCGACAATGGTGACGGGTTTTGGGGAAACAACAGCGCGGCGGTACCCCTTAGGGGTCTTGACGACATGAAATCCTCCAGGTACGTCTTTTTTATGTCGATATGCCGGACCGATGGGTTTTGTGGGGTTCTGAAATGCGGGATCTTTTTCATCGACTACCACATAGCTGATCAGGCTGACGATCGGCTTGAATTCAATTCCAAGATTCATAAGCTGGCTGTCGAGAGTCGATTCGATCATGTAGCCGATCCAGCCCTGGGTTTGAGCCACCAGGATTTCCAAGGGAAGTTCTGGTGTTGACGGACAGCTCTCCTGTTGAAGGAGAAGGGTCCCGACTTGAGGCCCGTTTCCATGGGTGATAATGACCCTAAAATCCCTTGAAAGTTTTGCAATCTGGCGAACCGGAACAGCCAGATTTCTAAATTGCTGATCAAGAGTTCCCTCTTCTCCTTTGCGGATGAGCGCATTTCCACCAAGCGCCACTAATAGAATCGGTTTTTTTCCTGCTCGCTTCATTAGATAGCCACTTTCCGGATCAGGCAGATTCGGCCGGTTTTTCGAGTCTTTCCAAAAACCTTCTAAACCATAAAGGGTTGGAGATGATGATATACGCTAAAAAGACGGCGGAGAGAGGGATAAAAAATACCATGAAGTCGATTGCCAGGACGGCCAGCGCAATAAGAAATCGGGTGATCATGCTCATGGGTTCTGACCCCTTGGATCATGGAGTGGTTTATTCAGCCGACGGTTTTTTCTCGACCGGCTTGGATGCATCCTCTTTTGTGGATTCAAGAGCGTCGATTCGACGCTTCAGCTTTCTCTGTTTATCCGTGCTTGTTCTGATTTTCAGGTTTCGTTTCAGGCGCTGCATGGCATCCGATTCCACTTTATCTTTGGAATCCTTTTCCGGCTTTTCCTTATCAGGGGATTTGTCCATGCCGGAAGAAGTTCCGGCCGGACCGGTCGTTTCTCCCTGGATTTCATTTTGAGTTTTATTGGGTTGAATATCGGATGGGACGGCAGAGGTCGTTTCCTTCCACTGCTTGAGGATCCGGGCATTTTCCGGAGGAGTTTCGTTGGAAAAATGAACCACCCCCTCTTCATCGATCCATTGGTAGATTTCAGAAGCAAATCCGGATTTCGCAGAAAATAAAAGAAGCGTACATACGATGAAAGTTGCAGATTTCAAATCGATTCTGAACCCCTTTAACAATGGCCGTTTCATCCGATCCATTTTATAAGTCTACATTCCCGGTGCCAACCGGTCAACTCCATTTATCTTCCATTAATCAAGCCCTCTTCTTGCTCGGGTTTAAGCATGATGGAAT
>JBFMEI010000425.1:0-2037 GCA_040753295.1 Thermodesulfobacteriota bacterium
TCTTTCCAATTTAGGCCAGTAGGGATAGACGATTTGAATTTTCATTTGATCTTTTTCATCCGATACTTCTGCTGTCACTCTGATTCCGGGAAGAGGGTAATGACAAGTGAACAAGTTCTGACAGGTCTTTAATTTTCTTTCCCTTGATTCGAATATCCTCCATCCCTTTGATTTCCATGACTCCATAACTTTTCGGGGACGGGTGCAAGGTTTTTTTAATCACAATAAAAACAGTATAGAGACGGTTCGATACTCCGGAGTCGATTAAGTCCGTAAAGGATGTATCGCAAAGGCCGACAAGCATGGCATCCGATCCGCCCTCCATAAGATGATCAGACGCGAGACACAAGCCGATCAGCCCTCTGGGCGGGTTCTCTTGGATGACAAAGGAAGGTCCTGTAAGGCCGAAATGAATTGAAATATCCCCTAAAAAAGTCGAGGGAAGTGTATACGCGAACAGATGAGGACTGGAAGGGCCCCCTGTTTTTTGTATAACCGTATGAAAATAGTCGATATCCGTAACAATACATCCTGAGCAGGTGACGACGATGATTCCGATATTTCGTTTCTGTTCCCATCGGTCTAGTCCGGCATCCCGGAGTGCCGACGCAGCAGCCGACATTCCGATCTTTCCGTATTCATCCATCCGGCTGAATCGAGGGTAGGGCGGATCGAGTCGATTTTTAAATTCGGACTTCGGCATTCTATTCAGGTCTTCATGGGTTTCTCCGGCATTCCTTTTTTGACGGATAAAGCTTCCAGGAATCTGTCCGATACCGGATATTTCGACGATCATGAATTCTCTCCCTTTTTGAGAATAACGGCTGCATTAATCCCTCCGAATCCTGAATTTGTCGTCAGGATCACATTTCCGTCAAGGGAAATGGAGTTTGAACTGATTCTCCCCTGGGCTGATTCCATTGGGATTTCAAAACCCACGGTTGGGGGGAGGGTCTCTGTCTGCAATGATTTAACGCTGACCGCTATTTCAATTCCACCGGCAGCTCCAAGCGTATGACCAATCGATCCCTTGATGGAATGGATGGGAATGCCCCGGTTTTTCAAAGCATCTTGGAACGCGGCAAGTTCCATTTCATCGTTATAAATCGTTCCGGTTCCGTGAGCATGAATGGCGCTGACATCATCGGCGTTCAATCCGGATTTTCGGATGGCCCGGCGGATCGCCGAGGCGAGCCCTTTACCATCTCGGGCAGGGGCCGTAATATGGGAGGCGTCTCCGGCGATTCCCCATCCCATAATCCGGGCCATGCAGGGATATCCGGCATGCAGGGCTCGATCTTCACTCATCATTAAAATCGCTGCACCTCCTTCCCCCAGGGAGAGCCCGCAGCGATTGCGGTCAAAGGGTTTGGAGGGGGTGGGGGAGAGGATTTGGAGCGCCGAAAAGCCTGAAAAGACGAATTCCGTCACCAGGTCAAGGCAAAGAACCAGGACAACTTCAAATCTTCCGGATGAGATCAGCATAGCACCCTGAGAGACGGCGATGGCAGATGAAGCACATGCAGCACTGATGTTGAACCCGGAATTCATAAGCCCGAATTTTCCGGATACGGCGTGGGAGATGCTTGAAGGAAAAGTTTCGGCAAGGTCGACTTGATCTCCTCGACACCATTGTTCGAGAATATCGATCCCCCCTTTGGTTGTCGCAGTTATGACGAGGGTGTCTTTAGGGAGTCCTGGAATTCCAGACAGAATTTTGTTCAGGATTCCTTGAATCATTGATTCAGAGGGGGAAAAAGAGAGATCCCGGATGCATGCAGCGATATGGGCGGGGTATTCTGAAGTTGAAAACCGATCGACGGGAGCAATCCCGGTTTCACCGTTCATCAGTCTTTTATAGGTTGAATCCAGATCACCGAGGGCGGTGACTGCAGTCACATGAGTCAGTCGAACCGGTTTCAACTCAGCGTCCCGCCTTTCCATTTTTCGCAGAAGTCCCGATAGAAAGGAGGAGGAATAACCAGGATATTTCCGGCCGAATCCATCATCATCTGAACGGTATAACCGGTCGTCGTG
>JBFMEI010000426.1:0-2035 GCA_040753295.1 Thermodesulfobacteriota bacterium
TGATCGCCACAGGTGCCCTGGCCCTTG
Source organism: Thermodesulfobacteriota bacterium (assembly GCA_040753295.1). Taxonomy (GTDB): domain Bacteria; phylum Desulfobacterota; class Desulfobacteria; order Desulfobacterales; family UBA2156; genus RBG-13-49-15. The sequence continues at coordinate 28 of JBFMEI010000426.1, forward strand.
ATCTTGGTGCGGTGACTCCTTTTGTTCATTGGATCAGAGAGCGCGAGTTCATTAATGATATTATGGAAGCTCTCTGTGGAGCCCGGCTCACTTATAATTACATGCGCATCGGTGGCGTCTCTTTCGACATGCCGGACGGATTGCCCGATACTATTTTAAAATTCCTGGATCATTTTGAACCGATCATGGATGAATACAACCGGTTGATCTCCAATAATGATATTTTTGTCAAACGGCTGGCAAATGTCGCAGTGATATCCCCCATTGATGCGGTTAATTTCGGGCTGGTGGGGCCGAATCTCAGAGCATCCGGAATAAAAATCGATCTTCGCAAAACAGTCGGATACTCGGTCTATCCTGACTTTGATTTTGAAATACCGATCGGGAACGGTTTTCGCGGAACTCTCGGAGATGCCTATGACCGCTATATGGTCAGAATACTGGAGATGGCCCAGTCCTGCAGAATTGTCCGGCAGGCCATTGCCCAGCTTCCAGACGGCGAACACCGGATCAGCATAAAGAAAAAGCTGAAAGTTGAAGAGAATGAAATCTACTCAACAGTGGAAAGCGCAAGAGGCGAGATGGGGGTTTATCTGATCTCCGACGGATCCGACAGACCATACCGATTGAAAATCAAGACCGGATCCTTCACCGCCATGTCAATCGTGGAAAAAGCAAGCCAGGGGCTTATGGTGGCGGACCTGATCGCGCTGATCGGAAGCCTTGATGTGGTTGCACCGGAAGTGGACCGATGAAAGCTATTGCCGACACCCTCTTTGTCAGGATTTTTCATTCCCAGGCTCCTGATTCTCCATATCTTGTATTATGGTATTGTCTGATCATTTTTCTGGCTTCATTCATTTTGCTGAATTTTGCTGCATTGTTCGCCGGCCTTGCCAGCTATGTGGAGCGCCGCATCGCCGCCAGAATGCAAAGCCGCATCGGTCCGAACCTGGTCGGCCCTCAAGGGATCCTTCAATGGGTTGCCGATGGTTTAAAAATGCTGCTCAAGGAAGACCTTGTCCCTGGAGATGCGGATCAGTTTCTGTTTCGGGTGGCTCCATATTCTGTTTTTGCGGGATTGTTCGGAGCGTTTGTCGCACTTCCATTCGGCTACGGTATCGTTGCAGCGGATTTAAATGTCGGTGTTTACTATATTCTGGCGATTACCTCCCTTGTGGTTGTGGGAATCATCAGCGGCGGATGGTCTTCCAATTCCAAATGGGCGCTCTTCGGCGCGCTCCGGTCAGCCGCCCAAATCATCTCCTATGAAATCCCAACCGGTCTGTCGCTTATGATAGTGGTCATGCTTGCCGGAAGCCTTTCCACACAAACCATAATCGAATCCCAGGGGGGGTGGCCCTGGGATTGGTTCGTTTTTCACAGCCCTTTTACTCTGGCCGGTTTTACCATATTTTTTATCTCTTCCCTGGCGGAAGGAAACCGGGTTCCTTTTGATTTGCCTGAGGCGGAAAGCGAGCTGGTTTCAGGATTCAATACCGAATATTCAGGACTTCGGTTTCTTATTTTTCCCATGGCCGAATGGGCCAATTTATGGGTGGTCGGCGCTCTGGTCACTCTCACCTATCTCGGAGGATGGCAGATCCCGGGTGTCGGAACGGAAATCATCCCGTCAAGTCTTTTGTATATTTCAGCCGGTATTGCGGTGTTTTTCGTCAAAACCCTGGCAGTGGTTTTTATCGTCATTCAGTTGCGCTGGACACTCCCCCGTGTCCGGGTCGACCAGATGACCTTAATATGCTGGACTTATCTGGTCCCGGTTGCCCTGGTTTGTGTCATGGGTACAATGGCCTGGATGCTCTTATTCCCGTGGGATAGCCTTATTGGAACCGTGATCAGGGTTTTCATGAGCCTTGTCGGAGTCGGCATCCTCATTTGGTATCTGTCACGGGTAAGGTACAATTATATTTCGGATAAAGAGCGATTTGAAAAATTAAAAGGAGCTCCAGCCTGGTATCCGCCATGGAAACTGCCGTAAAACAAAACC
>JBFMEI010000427.1:0-2024 GCA_040753295.1 Thermodesulfobacteriota bacterium
TCCATCTGAATTCCAGGAGGGAAAGTAATCATAGGTTTGAGAGTCTGACGTTAATCGGGATTTTCCTTCTCCGTTCCGGCGCATGGTCCAGATATCCCCCTTGTTGTCTCCTTTTTGAGAAACATAAGCGATCATTGAGGAATCCCTGCTCCATCTGGGCCGACAGCTTCCTCCTTCGGTATCCAGGGCTCGAACGCCTGATCCGTCTTTCTCCATGACGTAAACACCCCATCCGAGAAGCTTATTGGCCGTAAAGGCAATCGTTTTTCCATCCCAAGACCAGCTCGGGAGTCCGCTTTTATACCACGAATTCGTTATCGATCTTTCTGATCTATCCTCAAGGTTGATTGCGTAAATCTGCATTCCGTTTTTTCGTTCAGACTGGTAGAGAATCATTTTTCCGTCCGGAGACCATGCCGGATATCGATTTTCAAACAAACCTCCTGTAATCTTTTCCTGATTACTTCCATCAGAATTCATGATATAAATTTGAAAAGATCCGTTCCGGTTCGATTCAAAGGCAATTTTTGTCCCGTCTGCAGACCATACCGGATAGCCGTCGAATGCAGTATTTGAAGTCAACTGGGTAACCTCTTCTCCTTTTGGATTCATGACATAAATTTCTTCATCTCCGTCCCGGTTCGATTGAAAAACAATCTTTCCGGTCAATTCATCAGCGGCTTTCCTCTTTTCCTTAACCGGAAGAGGAGTGGTATTCGATGATAATTTATCAACCACATGACGATACCAGTTCTTTGCCATGTGTTCATACCCCTCTCGAGTCGGATGGATATCCTGAAGAGTCTCTTTTACTTCCAGAAAGAGCTGATAATTATCCACAAGCGTCGCCTGATGCAAAGCGGCAATGGTTTCAATTGCCGGATTGACTTCCGCAGTCACCCGTCTGATCGATTCTTCATTAAACGTTACCGGCGGATTTTCCGGGATCGGAAGGATTGTTGAAATAAATAATTTCGGAGATTTGCCATCCCGTCCTGGATGCTTCTTGATAAGGAGAATAATTTCATTCATGTTTTTAATGAACTGATCGGTCAGGGTATGATCCCGATCGACCCGCACATCGTTTGTTCCCAGCATCAGCAGGACCAGATCCGGATTATCCTTTGCCAGGATGTCATTCTGCTTCATAAAGGTTAAGTATTCACCTGAAGTATGCCCGTTGATCCCCCGGTTGACGACACGGGTTCTCATATTGCGAGTTTCAAAAAGGTTTTGAAGGATATCCGGATATCCGGAGGCCGTGAAACTGTCTCCGATGCATAATACAACCAGGGGGGCCTGCCTTGTTTTCCAGATCCAGACAGAGCCGGCAATCAGAAGAATCAGGACTCCCACAGATCCATAGATGATTTTCTTTCCTAAATTGAGCGTCTTTTTCAAGAACTCTGAACCTTTTTCATCCTATCTTAAAAGCTTTAAATAAATCCAAATTTGTCATTCCGGTGAAAACCGGAATCCAGTAATTTCAAATATTTCTGGATGCCCCTGGATCGCAGTCCAGGGCAAGCGGATCGAGCCTGCACCGGACCTGATCCGGTGTCCGGCATGACGAAACGGCTAATTGTTCAAAAGTCGTATCGTTTCTAAAAACTCTCTCGAATAAATCCCATTAAATGGGAGGTTGGAAGCCCCAGAAAATGCTTTCTCTCCGGACGATCACATGCGGCACAGGTCTTAATATCTGAAAATGTTCCGGTCTTCATCCGGTTTCGATATTCCAGCATGCTTTTACCGTTCCAGATTTCACGAAGGCTTTCTCCGGAAATATCCCCGACGATGTTATTTCCAAAAAAATCCTGAGGACATGTCACCGTCAGGCCGTCCCATAAAATCGTGAGCGAATACCAGGGGAATGTGCATGCTCTTTTTGGAGCCGATGGATTCCTGCCGGTTTCAAGGGAAATCCCGCCTGCCCAATTGTGGGGCTTTTTAACAATCCATTTGACTCCGTTTTTCCGGGATGCCTCCTGAAGCTCCTTGTGGAGAACCTCCGGTTTTTCATC
>JBFMEI010000428.1:0-2004 GCA_040753295.1 Thermodesulfobacteriota bacterium
AAGAAGATGTCGGCCTTTTTTAACTTGGCCTCTTTCAGCACCGCTATCTGCGTCGCGTCTCCGACCACGCGAAAACCGCTGAAGTCCGGTGACAGGTTATTGAACGTGGATTCATCCATGTCGATTACTACCACTGCATGGCCCACGCGACTGAGCTGGTCGGCCAGAAGGGAGCCCAAGCGTCCACAACCGATGATCACGATGTAGAGGCTATTTTTCATTAAGTTCCGCCTTCTCGCTTTTTTGGTTATGAGAAGACTCTTTGCCTTTTTCGAATCCCAGATCGATCCTGCCGAATCTGAACCAGGATGTGACCCTATCCAAATTTGTATCCGCCGGTTTGAAGGTGGGGTCGATGTCCAGAGCCGCGCGGTAGAATTTCTGGGCCATAAGCCAATCTCCTTTGATATCAAGCAACGCACCAAGCAGATTGTAAGCTTCAGGACGGGTCGGGTCTGCAGCGATGGCTTTACGGGCTGTTTCACGGGCGGTGGCAAAGCTGCGGTCTGAGATGTGACGCTTCGTCAACTCGATCAATGAGCGGTAATCAACCGCTACCTCTTCATTCAGGGATTCACGCTCCATCACTGATGTCGCGAGATCTCTAATTTCATTCGGACTGAAGGGCTTCTGAATGAAATCCACCGCGCCGAGCTTCATGGCCTCCACGGCGGATTCGATGGTCCCGTGCGCTGTGATGATGATTACTCTGATTTTAGGCTCTTCGGTTTTTATTCGACGCAATACCTCCATTCCGTCCATTCCCGGCATTTTTAAATCCAGAAATATAAATCCGATTGATTCATCTCGAATCTTCTGCAGTGCCTCTTCGCCGTTTACTGCAGTCTGGACTGGAATTCCTAGGGGCTCCAGCGATTGGGATACGGTCAGACGGATGTTTTTTTCGTCGTCAACAATCAAAATTGACTTCTTTTCCATGCGTTTCTCCTATAGGGCTATCGGTAAAGTGAATATAAAAGTGCTTCCTTGATTGACGGATGATTCTACCCAGATCGTTCCACCGTGAGCGCGCACGATTTCCTTGCAGATGGCCAGCCCCAGGCCTTTTCCACCCTTTTCTCGCCCCTTCACTTGAACAAACTTCTGAAAAATTTTGGAGTGATATTCCGGGGGAATTCCCGGACCGTCGTCACTCACGGATAAATGAACATGCGTCCCTATCCTTAAAGCCTGAAGTCGAATATATCCCTCAGCGTTCACATACCGCAGGGCATTGGAAATCAGGTTGGTCAGCACCCATATGATCTTGTTTGCATCCGCACGAATCCTGGGCAAATCTTTGGCAATTTCCAAGGTGAATTTGACCTTTTTCATGTCCATCTGGTTCTTGAAAATTTCATGCATGTGATCAAAAAGGATCGGGACCGGGACGTTTTCAATTTCCAGCTCAATTCTGCCAGCCTCTATCTTGGACAGATCGAGCAGATCATTGACCATGGCCTTCATCCGATATACTTCCTCATGAGCGGCGTGGAGCAAATCCCGATCCTTTTCGGTAAGTTCCGGAGCGGTGTGTTCCAAGAGCAGATCAACGCTCATTCCCAGGCTGGTCAGGGGAGTGCGGAGTTCGTGGGATGCCGCCATTATGAATTCGCTTTTGATCTGTTCCACTTCCTTAAGCCGGGTGACGTCTCTGAGAAGGAGCACGATGCCTGACAGATTGCGGTCTCTTCCGCGAATAGCTGTGATGGAAAACAGATAGTGGCGTGGTCGTTCTCCATCCGGGAGAATCACGATCCGCTTTTCATCGGGAAGGTCGGGTTGCATCCCGGTATCAATGGTATCGAAAATCAGGGCACAGACAATGGAGTTAGAGAGAATATCTGTACAATGTAATGCGGAGTTTTCGGCAAATTTCATATCCAATATCCGACGAGCAGCAGGATTGATACTGGTTACCTTCATATTGGTATCGAATACCACCAGGCCGTCTTCTATGCTGGAGAGGATGGTCTCACTCTTGTTTTTCTCAGCAATGATTTG
>JBFMEI010000429.1:0-1999 GCA_040753295.1 Thermodesulfobacteriota bacterium
CATTCAGAGCCCTGGAAAAGGCGATGACAGCGATTTCGACTATGCCGGATCTGTGACAAGTCTTGTAGCGCTCAAGCAGGCAAAGTATCTACGGGAAGATTACCCTGAAGAAGGAAAGGCGTTTGTTTTTTATCAGCACATGCGGACGCCCGGCCTTTCAGAGTATTTCTATAAAAGCATTCAGCAGGATCCGGGGATTTTCCTGACCAAAGGTGAGGTCATCGGCGTTTCAAAAAACGGAGGCGGCTTAACCATTCTGGCGGAAAATACATTGTTAGGGAAGAAAATTGAGGTCAATGCCGACATGGTTGTCCTGGGAACCGGAATGGTACCGGCAACCAAAGATGATCCGGTCGTCAACCTGGCCTATCGCCAGGGACCCGCGTTCAGGGATAATGCGATTTTCAATGACTATGCCGATTCCAATTACATTTGCTTTCCTTATGAAACACAAAGAACCGGAATCTATGCAGCAGGAGGCGTCCGGAGGGCGCTGACTGTTGAAGAGTCCATCGAAGATGCTGCAGGGGCTGCATTAAAAGCGATTCAATGCATCGAAAGCGTTAATCGGGGGGTGTCTGTACATCCCCGATCCGGAGATATGTCGTTTCCCGACTTCTTCTTCCAGAGATGTACTCAATGCAAACGGTGCACCCAGGAGTGCCCTTTTGGAGCATTGGATGACGATGCCAGAGGAACTCCGAAGCCCAATCCTGCTCGCTGCAGGCGATGCGGTACCTGCATGGGTGCTTGTCCCGAACGGATCATCGGTTTTGCCGATTATAATATCGACAGTATCGGATCCATGGTCAAGGCCATCCGGGTTCCTTCAACAGATGACTTTGATGAACCCCCCTTGAGAATCCTTGGCCTGGTTTGCGAAAATGATGCCTATCCGGTTCTCGATATTGCCGGGCTGAACGGCCTTTCTTATTCTGCCGATGTCCGGCTTATCCCTGTTCGGTGCCTGGGGTCGGTCAACGTCATCTGGATTAAAGACGCCCTTTCCCAGGGAATGGACGGCGTTTTTCTGCTCGGATGCAAATACGGAGACGACTATCAATGCCACTTTGTGAAAGGGAGTGAACTGGCGGATATCCGGATGAAAAAAATCGGGGATGCACTGGCAAGCCTGGCCCTTGAAATGGAACGGGTCGCACAATTTGAAATCGCCATCGATGAATATGATCAGGTACCTAAAATCATTAACGATTTTGTGGAAAGCATCGAAGGGCTTGGTCCGAATCCGTTTAAAGGGTTCTGATGGGACTCCATGACTTCTCAACACGTGTCGCATCTTCGCAATATTTATGCGACTCCAAAACTTAGGAGGTACGGAAATGGCGGATACTTACCGTATTGAGCCAAATATCGAGTTTATCAAAGAGGTTCAGGCGCTGGGCGGGCAGGACCTCAAAAAATGCTTTCAATGCGCAACCTGTTCGGTCGCCTGCCCGATCTCCCCTGAAACCAGGCCTTTCCCGAGAAAAGAAATGATTGCGGCTTCATGGGGACTCAAAGATAAACTGGTCGGAAATGCAGACATCTGGCTTTGCCATAATTGCGGGGACTGCACCACCATGTGCCCCCGGGGAGCCAAGCCCGGAGACGCTCTGGCGGCCATCCGGTCGTTTGCCATCGCTGAATATGCCGCCCCCAAGGTCTTGGCCAAAGCAGTGAATGATCCGAAAAAACTTCCGGTGCTGCTGGCCCTTCCGGCCATTCTTTTTCTGGTCGTAGGCTTTTTCTTGAAAGCCTTCGGTATTCATTGGCTGAATTTTAATCCCGGCGGAGATGCCGTTGTTCATGCAAACTTTTTCTCCACCTGGCTCGTGGATATTACCATGATACCGACATTTTTGGGCGCGGTCGGCGTCTTTGCACTGGGGTTGAAGCGCTTTATTTGCGATATTCATGCCAACGCAGTATCCGAAGGAAAGACGACCAAAGAAAAAATAGATCCTGTCGGGTTCATCCAAGCGCTGATTCGAGTGATTCC
>JBFMEI010000430.1:0-1992 GCA_040753295.1 Thermodesulfobacteriota bacterium
GGTTCGCGATCTCCTTCTCCGGCTCCCTGTCTCCGATTATGACATCGCTGTTTCCCAAAATCCAGAGGAATTCGCAAACGTCCTGTGCGGTCGCGTCAACGGCCGAAAGGTTGTTATGGGAAAGACCGGCCGGCTGATCCATCGGGTCGTCTCTGCCGCGGGCATCTTTGACATTTCAGCCTTCAAAGGAGACTCCATAGAAGACGATTTAAGGGCCAGGGATTATACCATTAATGCCATGGCCTATTCCCCGGCATCCCGGATGATCATCGATCCTCTTGGAGGAAAATCCGATCTGGATCAAAAAAAGATACGCCTGGTTACCAGAAAAGCCCTTGAACATGATCCTGTCCGTCTGGTTCGCGCTTTCAGACTCTGTTCGACTCTTGGATTTCAAATCGAGCCTGATACGCTGTCAGCTATCACAGAGAACGCTCCTCTCATTCTCGAAAGCGCCTCCGAGCGGATTCTGGTGGAGCTGAACCGCATTTTAGCTGGACCCAAGGCATCGGCCATCTTGTCGGAAATGGGGCGCACGCGGCTTCTCTTTTATATTCTCCCTGAGCTTCAGCCCCTGGTCGGATGTGTCCAAAATCAGCACCATGACTTCGATGTCTATACCCATACATTGAAAACGCTTTCACACCTGGAAAAGCTTCAGCAGAATCCGGCCGCATTCATACCCGAATTTGAAAAAAATATCTGGGATTCTTTCGATCAACCGGCGGTTCGGCATCTGAAATGGGCTCTCCTGCTCCACGACATCGGAAAACCCGGAGTCAGATCCGTTGATCCCCAGGGAAATCTCCATTTTTACGGACACGCCGAAGAGGGCGCCATATTGGCAGAAGCGGTATTCAGGCGCCTGAAATTTTCAAACCATGACGCATCCGAAATCGAGTTCCTCATCCGAAACCACGTCAAACCCCTGGATCTCTTTACGGCATGCCGGAATAAGAACGCCGCTCCCAGGGCAAAAGCACGGTTTTTCCGATCATGCGGGGAACGAACCCTTCCCCTTTTGCTTCACGCCATCCTCGACATCCAGGGTAAGTCAGACCGGGCATTGGAACGGAATCAGGAATTTATCCGGTTTGCCCTTTTTCTGATCTCCACATATCAACAGACGTACCGGCCTATGAAAATGCTTTCCCCCTTGCTCAACGGCCATGACCTGATGCATCACTTGAATCTTCCCCCCTCTCCGGTGATCAAAAAGATCCTTCATGCCATCGAAGACGCCCGCTTTGCCGGAGAGATTGAAACCAGAGATCAGGCCCTCGAATTTGCAAAAAAGAAGATCAACTTTTTGAATCCTTGACATGAAACCCCTCATCGAATAGTAAGACAGGGTCTTTTCAAAGGATTAATAAGGTATCCGATTTCGGAACCTTTTTATTGAGACCGCCGGAAGGGTGTTTTGATTTCGAATCGAAAGGAGAAGAGAATGAAAATTTTATTTTTCGGACCAAATGGAAGCGGGAAGGGAACCCAAGGGGCGATACTTAAAACCAAATACAACATTCCTCACATTGAATCCGGTGCCATTTTCAGAGATAACATCAAAGGAGGAACCGAACTGGGAGCAAAAGCCAAGGCATATATCGACCGCGGAGACCTGGTTCCCGATGATATCACCATCCCCATGATTCTTAATCGACTGAAACAGAATGATTGTAAAAAAGGATGGCTGCTCGATGGATTTCCAAGAAACAAAAATCAGGCCATAAAGCTTGACGAAGCATTAAAAAAAGCTGAAATGGCATTGGATTTTGTGGTGGAAATCGTATTGGACCGTGAAATTGCCAAAAACCGGATTATGGGACGCCGGCTCTGTGTCAATGATAATAACCATCCGAATAATATCTTTATCGATGCCATTAAGCCCAATGGCGATAAATGCCGTGTCTGCGGCGGGGAATTAAAAACCAGAAGCGATGATCAGGACGAGGATGCCATCAACAAACGACACGATATTTATTATGACAGCAA
>JBFMEI010000431.1:0-1992 GCA_040753295.1 Thermodesulfobacteriota bacterium
CAAGCATTCTATCCCTTTCCCCTGCTGGCAACTGGCCTCTGTCCTCTGACCCCTGACCTCTGACCTCTGTCCTCTGACCTCTGTCCTCTGACCTCTGTCCTCTGGCTACTGACCTCTGGCTACTGTAGTCCCATAAAGTCCGATAAAAATGATGCTTGCAAAATAGAGGAGATCTCTCGAATCGATGACCCCCTTGGCAATATTTTGAAAATGAAAATCCGCACCCAGGTACCCGACAGCTCCCAGAAGGGTGCCGGGGATAAAAAAGAGCATCTTATCGATGATCGTGAGTGAAAAGCAGATAGCCGCTCCCAGAATAAAAGCGACGATCTGGTTTTTGGTAATGGAAGATGCAAAAAGTCCGACGGCACAAAACGCTCCTCCAAGAAGCATGGCGCCGGCATATCCGCCTAAAACCGGCCCCCAGTCCAGGCTTCCCAGAAACGCGATTAAAACCGGGTAAAAAAGAGTGGGCGCCAGAACCGCCGCAATAAATATGACCGAAGCCAGGTATTTTCCAAGCACGATATCCCGGAAAGTCACCGGGAGCGTGACAAGCACCTCGAGGGATCCCACATGGACTTCTTCTGAAAAAAGCCGCATGGTTATTGCAGGGATGACAAAGGAAAATCCAATCGGGAGAAGGCTGAAAAAATTCCTCATATCCGCTTGATTATAAAGGAAAAAAGTTGTGAAGAAAAACCATCCTGATACCAGCAGGAATACGGAGATCACGATATAGGCAATGGGTGAGATAAAATAATCTTTCAGTTCTTTTTTGACGATATGAATCATGGGTTTCATGCTATAGCTCCCGGGTGAGTTCCCTGAATACAGTCTCAAGATTACGGGTTTCCTTAACCATTTCCATCAGGATCCAGTCGGTTTTTTTAACTGCCTCGTATACGGCCTGGCGCAGGTCCTGATCTTCCCGGCTTGTAAGCCGGAAAGAGATGATATCGGCAGCCGGATCTTCAATAGAAAGGACTGTTGAGATTCCATTAATCGATTCAAAAAGCTCCTTTGCCTTCCCGGCGTCGGCATTTTTTAACGTGACCTTGAGTGACTGTTCAGCGCCGGCAAGCTGCTTGAGGCTTTTCGTGTCGTCGTCAGCCACGATTTTCCCGCGGCTGATGATGATCACCCGGTCGCATGTGGCTTCAGCCTCACTCAAGATGTGGGTGGAAAGAATGATGGTCTTTTTCTTCCCGGCCCGCCGGATGATGTCTCGGATCTCCACGATCTGGTTGGGGTCAAGCCCTGAAGTGGGTTCATCCAGGATCAGGATTTCCGGATCCGTCATCATGGCATGCGCCAGGCCGACCCGCTGTTTAAGACCCCTGGAAAGCTCGCTCACTGCCAGATGCATGATATCCTTCAGACCGCACAGGTCGGACAGATGCCTGATCCGGTCTTCCCGGATTTTTCCGTCTATCCCCCGGACCCCGGCAATAAAATTGAGGAAATCAAAGACCAGCATCCCCTGATAGAGCGGTGCGGATTCCGGAAGATATCCCATAAGCTGCTTGATCCGGATAGGGTCTTTATCAATATGATACTCCTTCACCTGGATGGTTCCGGATGATGGGGAAAGATATCCGGTCAGCATCCGGAGGGTGGTGGTCTTCCCAGCGCCGTTGGGACCCAGAAGCCCCACGATCTCCCCTTTTTGGATGCTTAGGTTGATGTGATCAACCGCACAGAATCCGTCATAATATTTGGTCAGATTTTCAACACGAATCACGGGTCTACTCCTGAGTTTAAAGGGACAGTCTGATCAGAAAAATATGGCGCTTATTTAACAGTCATCTTGGACAGGGTCAAGGGGAAATTGGGAATCAGAAGCCGGAAAGCTGGAAGGCAATAAGGGAAAGGCTCAAGGCGTAAGGCGCAGGGCGCAAGGGGAAGAAGGCTGGGAGGCCAGAAAGCTGGGAGGCTGGAAAGCCAGAAGCCAGAAGCCAGAGGTCAGGTGGTTTTGCCGAAGGATTTGAT
>JBFMEI010000432.1:0-1976 GCA_040753295.1 Thermodesulfobacteriota bacterium
CGGAAGGGATTTACCCTCATGTGGGCTGGAATGTGCTGATGAACTTGAAAAAACCATTTTATACGAGGGTCCGGACTCGGTGTCCGCATTCATCGCCGAGCCGGTTGTCGGAGCCACTGCAGGAGCCCTGGTCCCTCCGGACGGGTATTTCCAGAAAATCCGGGAGATCTGCAATCGATATGACATGCTCTTGATCGTCGACGAAGTCATGTCCGGAGTCGGTCGGACCGGAAAATATTTCGCCGTTGATCACTGGGGCGTGGTTCCGGATATACTGGTGGGAAGCAAGGGGCTGGCCAGCGGCTACACACCCATTTATTGCGTCGTAACAAAACAGAACATACATACCACCATCCGGGAAGGGAACGGAACCTTTGTTCATGGGCATACCTACAGCCAGAATCCCCTATCGTGTTCCATCGCTTCCGCCGTTCTGGACTATATCCGGAAGCACGGTTTAGTGGAGCGCTGTGCGGTAATGGGAAACTATCTGCTCAATAAACTGCATCACCTCTACCGGCATCGAATCGTAGGAGATGTCCGTGGGCTTGGCTTGATGGCCGGTGTCGAGTTCGTTAAAAACCGGGATACCAAGGAACCCTTTGACCCTAAGCTGAAGATCAACACCCGCATCGGCAACCGTGCCTTCGAAAACGGGCTCATCACTTATCCAGGCGGCGGCGGTGCAGACGGTATTCGCGGAGACCATATTCTGCTTGCTCCGCCGTTCATCATCACCGAGGCTCAGATCGATGAGCTGGTTCGGATTCTCGATGAAGCCGTCGCTGAGATTGCAACCGAACTCGGCGTCTGAGGTTGGGCTGGAGGATAATCTCGTTTTACCGGACGGGTCGCCGGCATCCAATCCATTGCTGGTTGAAAAAATCGTGCGGATCGCCCGGGAGATCGGGCGTGAGATTGTCACTCCAGACGAAGCGCGGCAGATCCTTACGCTGAATCCGGACTACCGGGATCGCATTCTAAGCCAAATGGAAGAATGATACGGCCTGCCTCAGACCCGCAGTTCTTTCACACCATGAGTATTCTTTTGGATTCTTCTCGGAAATATTGCGAATAATCTCCGAACCCCGCCATATGATCGTACCATCGAAGGATTAAATCGGCCTTAGGCATGCCGAACTTTGATGCAAGAACCGATTTCGCTTCAGTTAAGGTCGAAAGATCGACCGCATATTTCAAATAGTTATAAATGGCTTCAGAAATCAGAAAATCGATTTTATGGGAAATGACCAGAATCCGGTAAATCAGAATGATTTTATCTCCAAACAGCCGGGTATTGAAATGCATGATCCTACTTCGGATCCCTTCGATACACTTCTTTTCATGAAATGCATGACACCCCACCTGATAAATCACCGCATTGACATTGAAATCCAGACTTTCCAATAGATTATTCAGAGTCGGTTCCAGACCATATTTACGGATGGGAAGGAATTTCGGGACCAGGCACAGGTCAAAGGAAAATTCTGATCGTTCGGGATACCAGCGGATCCCTCCCAGGTCTGTTTTCACATATCTGAGATTTTTAAACAGAACTTCAAGAGGATATTTTTCGCTGATATTTCCGATAAAAATATCAATATCAATTGTTTTAGGGGCAGCTTTATGAAAATAGTTTATGATTACGTTTCTGAGGGCACCTCCAACAATGAAGATATCCGATTTTTTTGGAAAAATTTCTTTAAGAAGGGTGATGGGGAGCCTGATGTCGTCGGAGTCCAAAAACGTTTCAATCTCATGGACCAGATCTTCTTTCTGAAACCCATCATTCATGATCTGAATCCTTATCGGAATCGACCAGACAGATAAAAACTATTCAACAAAAAAACTGAATTCAGATGGAACAGGATTCATTGAACATCAATCCATGCCATGGTATGACACAAAATCTTCAGACAAATTTCTCCATGATCGCAGTCATGGAAACACCTTTACAGACCGGAAGAGAATAGATT
>JBFMEI010000433.1:0-1969 GCA_040753295.1 Thermodesulfobacteriota bacterium
TCGTCAGCATCCTATTACTTTCTTTATTCTATTTAAGCGGCGAACGGACCGATTTCATCTATTTTCAATTTTAAGGCAATGCGGGCAATTCTCGGCGCAATACTCTTTACTCTTCTGATATTTCTTGGAGTCGAATACGGATTCCGAACCACCGGAGGGATCCCTTCCATCATTCCCGGGAAAACGCCTTTTGAATTTCAATGGAAGATTCAAAACGCACGGGCTGAAAAAATCGTTTATGTTGTGGGAGACAGTCGCGTCGACTGGGGGTTCGGAGACCGGTTGTTCACAAAAGTCATCAAAGGGATGCAGCCGGATGACATTCAAGGGTTTAATGCAGGGCTTTCCGCAGGATCGACTCGAAGAATCGTCGAATTTATCCTGGAAAATCATAAAGGGGAAGAGTCCGGAGTTTTGCTCCTTAACTTCAGTCCCGCAGGGTTCTATCATTTCAACACTTCACCGGGAAAAGCATTGGGGGAAATTAAATTCCAGGATTTTATCGATCACCGGATTTCGCTCTATCTGTCCGAACTTTTTTATTCATACGGGAGAGGATGGAAAAACCTGTATCATCATTTTCATCAATATTCCCGAAACGGATATATGCTCCAGTTCGGATGGTTTTCCAGAGAGTTTTTTCCTGATGGATTTGTGAATGCCAAGGGAGGATATAACGACGGATCGACATATGTTCCGGATATCGGGTATTATACGGATCTTTTACACCGCTTCTCCCAAAAAATGGATTTCTATGTCGGACAGAAAGAAAAGTTGATTCAGGTCCTCCGTGAAGCCATCTCTCTGGGATGGGATGTTATATTGATTCGCCTTCCCATAGGGAAAGAGATGCGAAGCATTGAGCAACGCCTTCCAAGAGAGTTTAACCCTAAGGAAATTGCGAGGCGGCTCGATATTTTTTTCATCGACTATGATTCCGATCCAAGAACGGCAGAGCTCCCTACCGATGAATCCCATCTGACGCCGGATTCGGCCAGAAGCATTTCCCGCATCCTTGCCCAGGATATGGTATACTATCTTCTTCCGGATTTTGAACACGAGGGGCCGGCTAAAAAAATCGATCCTGGGAGACTGAAAGAAGAGATTACCATCCGTCGAGCCTCCGTGGGCGACAAAATCGGAATTTTCGACATCCATTCCTTATCAATTGAAAAATTAAAAGAAACCCCTTTTTACAAGGAAGATCTGATCGATACCTGGCTTGATTCCATATCGATCAACAGCTACGATTCGGTTCTTTTTACCCACGAGATGATCGTTGCGGAGATTGACGATGTTATCGTCGGTTTCGGGCAGATTGATCTTAAAAAAGGGATGATCGACTCATTGCATGTATCAACCCCTGTTCTGGGAGACGAGGTTCGGAGAAAGATCCTGGATGGCCTGGAAAAAAGAGCAATTGAACAGAAGACCGAGGCGTTGGTCCTTTTTACCACATTGGATTCGGTCCCTTTTTATGAAAAAAACGGATACAGGATAAAGGAACTTAAAAGCTATCGGTTTCCGAATACTCTTGAGCTGAAATATGCAATGCTGACCAAGACCTTATTCTAAAATCTTTTCCCTTGCCGGTTCATTTAAAATTAGATATAAAAAAAGTTTTTGTACCCGAACCTTTCAGGTTGTAACATTATAAGACCTTTTAAAAAATACCATTTCCGTCATGCCGGACACCGGATCAGGTCCGGTGCAGGCTCGATCCGCCTGCCCTGGACTGCGATCCAGGGGCATCCAGAACTATTTGAAATTACTGGATTCCGGTGCCTGTCCCGGACTCGATCCCCGCTATGCACGGGATCTTCGACCGGGATTCACCGGAATGACAGGTTTGGAGTTATTCAAACCAGGTCTCATAACTTATTGATTTTTCTGGATTCCGGATCAAGTCCGGAATGACTAATAAAAAAACCGGGATAACGAATCAAAAGGTACTTCTTCCTTAACCTTA
>JBFMEI010000434.1:0-1956 GCA_040753295.1 Thermodesulfobacteriota bacterium
TGGCATGCAAATCCGAGTATCTCTCCTTTTTTCAGCGCAATATGGCATGAAACCGGCTGATTTCTGAAGGAAACGCTGCATTCATCCCCCCAGGAGCTCCCGAAATGAGTCCTGACCCATGACACCACAGGCGTCTTTTCATATGATCTTGCCCCCCGGATCGTCACTTCTCTATCCTTCAGGAGATTATTCATTTCATTAAGCGGAGGAAGGTCATATAAGCGAACCAGCAAATCCATTCTCTTTCACCTTGAGTTCAATTCATGATTCTATTTTGGAAACTTGAACACGGGTTGAGTTGAATCGAGGTCCTCCGCCGACTCTCTGGGGGAGGCTTCGGATCAGTGCGTTCTGAGGAGTTCCTTCACAATCTTCGGATTGTCTGGGGGACCATAAGACCCCTGATAGCACCGAATCGGAAATCACCACGTTAACCTTTATCTCGCCTATTGGGTTTGAAAGGCTCACCAGATCGCTTTCATTGACATTCAGGAATCGGGCATCAACCGGATTCATCAGAACAATCGCAGGAATCGGTCCGAATAGATCCTGAAACTGGGTATTGGTGTATTTCGAAACAGCACTGGTTAGTAAGGTGAAATATCCGTCCTGGCGATCAGGGGGGGGAGGATATCCGGGTAGCGGATCAAGCCCCTGTTGAAGGGCAGTGAATGAATAAAACTCGATTTTTCCGGAAGGCGTGGGATAATACTCCCTGGGTTTGCTTTTCAGCCTGACCATCTCTTCCGAGGCCCATATTTTTTCGAAATCCTTTTCTTCAATGCTCTCTCTCAATCCTTTTTGGATGCTCTCCCATGGGTCTTCATAAAGCCATGAATCGGTCAATCCCAGTCGTCCGGCCATCTCCCGCATCACCCAGATCTCTGTCCTGCTCTCCTCAAACTCCGGAAAAATTTTCCGGGAAAGCCGTATATAGGGATGGCACCAGGGAATGACCAGGTCTTCCTTTTCCAGATAACTCGATGCCGGGAGTACGACATCGGCCATCTTAGCCGTCCGGGTCCAGTGGGTGTCGTGAACCACCACAAAGAGATCATCCCTGGAAATTCCTTCCCGAAATGCATTCTGGTTCGGAAGAGTCACTGCAGGATTCATGCAGTTGACATAGATAAACTTGAACTTCCCTTTTTTTATATCATCGGCAAGCCCCACCTGGCTGGTGATGCGCTGCGGAAACTTGCAGTAAGTCCGGCCGGAAATCAGAGGCCGGTCGATTGAAAACGCACTGTCGCTAGAATAGAAAAATCCACGATGGTTTCCCAAAAGCGCCGGAATGAGTGAAACCGCCCGGGCTTTATCTGCGCCAAAGTCGCATTTTTGCAGTCCAAGACCGATTAAAAAAACGCTCGGATTCCTTGAACCCAGGTCATCTCCAAACCGGGACAGCAGCTTCGAAGATATGCCGGTAGATCCTGAAACCCGAGTCGGATTCCATTCCTTTGCTTCAGCTTTTAACCGGTCAAATCCCCGGGTCCACTTTTCGATAAACCGGATATCGGTGTATTGATTCTCGATTAAATGATTCATCAATCCATACGCGAGCGCGATATCGCTCTCCGGATAAAGCTGGATATGGAGATCTGCATGCTCTGCGGTCAAGCTTTTTCTCGGATCCACGACAATGATTCCGGCACCATTTTCCTTTCTGGCTTTGACTGCGAGGGACCAGAGGTGGGGTGAACTGGCAGCGGCATTAAACCCCCAGAAGATGATCAGTTTCTGGGATGCAATCTCCTCAGGAAAAGTTCCGTAACTGCTCCCATAATGAAGGTTTATCCCGGCATGACCGGATGCGCTGCAGAGGGAATGATCTGTCCGGGTTGCCCCTATGCAATTCCATATCCGCTCCGGAAAGGCTCCGCTCAGAAGTCCCATATTTCCGGCAAAATCCAGATATAAAACCGCCTCAGGGCCGTCATTATTTAATGTATTTCG
>JBFMEI010000435.1:0-1954 GCA_040753295.1 Thermodesulfobacteriota bacterium
TGGCTTTTCGCCCCGGCGGATCGTTTACAGCGGTGTGGGAAAACGACTTGATGAGATCGATATGGCGCTGAAGAAAGAGATCCTCATGTTCAATGTGGAGTCGCTGGAAGAGCTCCGGATTTTGAACGAGCGGGGGAAGGCCATCGGGAAAAAAGCACCCATCGCCCTTCGCGTCAATCCGGATGTTGATCCCAGGACCCACCCCTATATTTCCACCGGACTTCGAAAAAATAAATTTGGAGTCGATGCGAAATCCGCACTGGAAGGATATCGGATCGCTCAAACCCTTTCCAATATCCGGATCATCGGGATCGACTGTCATATCGGATCCCAGATTACGGCCGCCGCACCCTTTAAAGATGCCATGGAGAGCCTCAAGGATCTGATCCGCGAGCTGGGGAGAATGGGAATCGCCCTGGAATATCTGGATATGGGAGGAGGGCTTGGAATCGTCTATGATGATGAATCCCCGCCTCTGCCCGGAGAATACGCCAGAGCAATCTCGGGATCTTTGAAAGGATTTTCGTTAAAGCTTATTCTTGAGCCGGGAAGGGTGATTGTCGGAAATGCCGGGATTCTGGTCACCGGAGTCATTTTTCGGAAAAAAGGGACTCCCAAGGAGTTCATTATTGTTGATGCGGCCATGAATGATCTGATCCGGCCTTCTCTCTATAACGCATTTCACGCCATTTGGCCGGTGGTTAAAACCCGGGCAAAAGCCATTAAAGCAGACGTGGTGGGGCCCATTTGTGAAAGCGGGGATTTTCTGGCCCAGGATCGGAAAATCGCAGACGTGAAGCGGGGTGATCTCATGGCGGTCATGAGCGCCGGAGCTTATGGATTTGCCATGTCCTCAACCTATTGCTCAAGACCCAGAATTCCTGAAGTCATGGTAAAAAAGGACCAGTTTCATGTGATCCGGAAACGGGAAACCGCCGCGGACCTGATTCGGGGAGAATCGATACCCTCTTTTATTTAGGACTTTCGAAAAGAAGGGAAGGACCATTATGAAAAAAGTTCATTTTTATAAGATGAGCGGATCCGGAAACGACTTTATCATCATTGATAACCGTTCCGGCGTTCTGGAAGAAAAGAGCCTGCCCGATTTTATCATCGGCGTATGCCGGAGACGCTTGTCTGCAGGTGCGGACGGCCTGATTCTTGTGGAAAAAGGGAGATCTGCGGATTTCAGTTGGCGGTTTTTCAACAAAGACGGAACCCGGGCTGAGATGTGCGGAAACGGAGCCCGGTGTGTTTCCAGATTCGCTTATTTAAACGGCATCGCCGGCAAGGAAATGACGTTTGAAACCGATACCGGGATTGTTGCCGCATCTGTTTCAGGGGATCGGGTCAGGATCAGAATCCCGGATCCCCGGGATCTTCTTCTCGACTTTCCTCTCAAAACATCAAAGGGACGCATTATGATAAGCAGCATCAACACCGGAGTCCCCCATGTGGTATGCGAAGTCAGGGATCCCGATCAGATCGATGTTCCGGGACTGGGCCGGGAAATCCGGTATCACGGGCATTTTGCTCCGGCCGGGACCAATGTCAATTTCATTACTGCAGACCCCGGCAATCTAATCTCAATACGGACCTATGAACGGGGGGTTGAAGACGAAACTCTGGCCTGCGGTACAGGAGCCATCGCTTCAGCCCTTGTCATGTCGGTAAAGAGAGCACTTCCGTCTCCCGTCCGGGTCAAACCGAAAGGGGGCGGATTTCTGACCATCTTTTTTCAAAAAGAGAACAATCGATTCGGTTCGGTTTTTCTTGAAGGGGATGCGCGGGTGATATACGAAGGAGATCTCTGGGAAGAGGCATGGACCGACGAAGGGGTGAACAAACAATGATGACCATAGATAAATCCGAACGACTGAAACGGCTCCCTCCATACTTATTCAAGGAACTCGATCGCCAGAAGGACGCGGTGCGTAAAAAAGGAGTCGATATT
>JBFMEI010000436.1:0-1950 GCA_040753295.1 Thermodesulfobacteriota bacterium
GAATCAAACTCCAGATCGCGGCAGCCACATTAAGCCGTCTTTTTCTCAATACTGCCAGAAGATTTGCCTATCCGTTTTCACCTGCTCTGAGTCAAGGCCTTGGGGTTCCTCTTTTCGCAGCAACCTCTTTCATCGCCATCAATCAGATCACCGGAATACTCGGCCTGTTTTTTGGTCCTTTTATCGACCGGATGGGGTACCGCCTGATGATGTTGATCGGGCTCGCTCTTCTTTCCATTGGAATGCTGGGAGGGGGATTATTCCCTTCTTACAGCATCATGCTGGGAGCCTTCTTTCTTGCCGGACTCGGAAAAAGTATTTTCGACCCGGCCATTCAAGCTTACGTGGCCAAACAGGTCCCTTTTGGGAAAAGAGGACTGGCCATTGGAATCGTTGAGTTAAGCTGGGCCGGAAGCTCTCTTCTCGGAATCCCTTTAATCGGCATATGCATGGAAAAAGTCCATTGGCGATTTCCGTTTTTCTTTTTAGGAATCATGGGATTACTGGGACTTATCACCCTGTATTTCCTAATCCCTGCAACCCGCCGGAAATCCGATATCCCCGCTGAATCCCCGCACCTGATTCGAAGCTGGTACCTGCTGATCCGGCAGAGACGGACTCTGGGTGCCCTTGGATATTCTTTTTTGATCAGCATTGCCTATGATAATTTTTTTGTGGCTTATGGATTATGGCTGCAACAATCATTTCAACTGGGAATCGCTGCTGTCGGAATCGCCACCATAATTATCGGTATTGCTGAATTTCTAGGTGAAGGATTCACGGCAACCTTTGCCGACCGTCTGGGACTGCGCCGATCGGTCTATATCGGAATCGGCATCTCCATCCTTTCTTTTCTGGCGCTCCTTCTTGTAGGGCACTCCCTGATTCCAGGTCTTACCATTCTTTTTTTTCTTTTCTTGTCGTTTGAATTCGCCATTGTCTGTTCCATGTCTCTTTTTACGGAACTTCTTCCGGATCAGCGGGCAACCATGATGTCCGGCTTTTTTGCATTTGCAAGTCTTGGACGGATTGGGGGGGCTCTGATCGGGATTCCGATCTGGGAAGCATGGGGGATTGCCGGAGTCTCTCTCTCATCGGCGATCTTTGTCCTGGCCGGTCTTCTGGTCCTGGGATGGGGAATTTACGACTGGAAGGTGAAGGAAGTCCAGGCCTGAAATTCCGCGGGGCTCCTTTTCGATAAGAACGGTTCCTCCGGATCAGTGCCATCCGTTTGGTATCCCCGTATTTTCCGAATCTTCCCCCCATGATTCAATTCCCGGTTTGTTAAGTATCACCTGAATCTTTCAGGTATCACTCGATTTTACAATTCGGTAATTTTTCTCTAAGTGCCTTCCGTCTTTTATCCGTCATGGCTTTTTCTATGGTCCACGGTATTTCTCCATATAAATCCTTTTTCTTCATCAACAGCCAGTTATCATCTCCGCGGCCTTTCATCTGAATCAAACTGAAACTCCCTTTGAGAATCTTTCCGTCAAGTTCCATGAGAATCTTTCCCTGCTCAAAAGCGCGCTCCGGATCTTTTCCTTCTGTCAATCTATAGGTTCCCATGTCCCAGATCAGAACCGCTCCGGCTCCATACTCCCCTTCAGGGATGATTCCCTCATAATCAAAGTAGTCAAGGGGGTGGTCTTCCACCAGAACTGCAAGCCGCTTGTCAACTGGATTCATGGAAGGCCCTTTGGGGATTGCCCATGATTTTAAAACTCCTCCCATTTCCAGACGAAAATCATAATGAAGGGCCCTGGCATGGTGTTCCTGAACCACAAATCGCATCTCTCTCCGGTTCGCCGACATTTCAATCCTCAAGTCGCCGATTTCGGTAATTTTATCCGATCACGATAAATCCCGGGAGAGGATCCCGGGATCTCCATCACATCTATAATTGCTGCATAAAACGCGTTTGCAGAACCGATGTCTCCAAGGACTGCA
>JBFMEI010000437.1:0-1950 GCA_040753295.1 Thermodesulfobacteriota bacterium
GGAAGATATTCACATGAACATTGAGGCCCGCCTGGTCAATGATATCGGAAAAACCGCTCAGAAGCTTCATACGGCCCGGAGCCGCAACGACCAGGTGGCTCTGGATGTCCGGATGTATTTAAGAGACGAGACGATTTCCATTATTCAAAGCCTTATCCGATTCAGAAGTGCGATTCTGGATCTGGCAGACTCCAATCTGGGAGTCAGGCTCCCCGGATATACCCATCTGCAGCGGGCGCAACCTGTCCTTCTCTCCCATCATCTGATGGCGTATTATGAGATGTTTTCAAGAGATACCCATCGTTTTGCCGATGCCTTGACCCGGATCAATGTGATGCCCCTCGGAAGTGCAGCGCTGGCCGGAACAACATACCCCATCGACCGGCACTATACAGCGGAGCTCCTTCAGTTTCCGAAAGTCACCGCAAACAGCATGGATGCGGTATCCGACAGGGACTTCATCATCGAATTTCTCTCTGCAGGGGCGATTGCAATGGTTCATCTGAGCCGGCTTTCGGAAGAGCTCATTCTCTGGTCTTCTTCGGAATTCGGATTTATCCGGATTCCGGATGCCTTTACCACCGGGAGCAGTATCATGCCCCAGAAGAAAAATCCGGACATTCCCGAACTGGTGAGAGGAAAGTCCGGAGTGGTTTTCGGAAATCTCGTGGCCATGCTGACCCTCATGAAATCGCTTCCCCTCACCTATAACCGGGATCTGCAGGAAGACAAAGGGCTGGTTTTCGAAGGGGTGGATGTCCTGAAATCTTGCCTGGAAGTATATAATCAGATGCTTCCCAGGCTGACCATCTCAAAGGAGAAGATGGAACGGGCGCTTTCCGGAGGATTTCTGAACGCCACGGATCTGGCTGATTATCTGGTATCCAAAGGAATGGTTTTCAGAGATGCCCATCGCTCTGTGGGAGAAGCCGTCATCTATGCTGAAGGTCAGGGGAGAGAACTCCAGGAGTTAAGCCTTGAGGAATTGAAACGCTTTTCCCCCCTTATTGAAAAAGATGTCTATCCCATTCTGGAAGTTGATACCATGATCAATCGACGGGCATCTTACGGCGGTACATCAAAGCGGTCTGTGCAGGACGCCATTAATGAGGGGAGGGGCCAGATTCAAAAAGAGATTCAGGCATATCGTCACCTGGAACGAAAATTTTAAAAACAACCGATCTTGATCCGGGAAGATTCCGATGCGGAAAAAAGCACCGATCCTTTTCATTCGAATCCTGTTGATATTCCCCCTGGTTTTATGCATTTTAACAGGATGCGGGAAAAAAGGACCTCCGGTTCCACCGGGTGCAAAGCCGGTCCCGCCGATCGCGGATCTTCGGGTGACCCTGGGAAATAACCGAATCTGGTTGAGCTGGTCGATTCCGGATGACGTCAAAAAGATGAAAACAGAAATCAAAGGGTTTTCGATTTACCGTTCCAAGACATCGAGTTCCGAACCGGAGTGCACGGATTGCCCGGCCGCGTATAAGCGGATTGCCCAGATTCCCCATGTAAGTCAGACGAAAATTTCAGGAACTGAGGTTCCGATCTCCTATGAGGATCGGGTGGAGCCGGGAAATCGATATATCTATACCGTATCCCTTATTCTGGAGGACGGCCGGGAGAGTCCGGCCTCAAATCCGGTTCAATTTTCATATTAAGGATAACGCACCCATGCATCACTTCGCCTACCGAAATCGGGAACTGTATTGTGAAGAGATTCCGGTTAAAACCATTGCCGAGTCTGTGGGTACTCCGTTTTATCTATACAGCCATGCCACCTTGTCCCGCCATTTTCAGGCATTTCAGGATGCATTTAAAGGAGTCGATTCCCTGATCTGTTATTCGGCAAAGGCCAACACGAGCCTGGCGATTTTACGGCTTTTCAATTCCATGGGAAGCGGGCTCGACATTGTTTCCAAAGGAGAGTTGTACCGGGGGCGGGGA
>JBFMEI010000438.1:0-1938 GCA_040753295.1 Thermodesulfobacteriota bacterium
AATGGAAGTATGGAAAAGAGGAACCCCCTGCCGAAGTGTTTCCAAAAAGCATCGAACAGGCAAAAGCCGAAGAGGATCTGGTTCGAAAAGCTCGGGCCGGCCTTGTCACTGAGAAAAAGAAGGAACAGGAGAAAAAAGCACCTCCCAGAAGCGAGAACCTTCGGATGTTTAATGTGTTTGTGGACGGTGATTTCTTCGAAGTCGGAGTGGATGAAGTGGGCGGAACACCTTTGGCAAGAACCATCCGGCAGATTCCGGCAATAGCTGTTCAGACCGAATCGATTCCCAGGGAAGCGCCAAAGCCTGTTGAGGCCGCCCCAAAGGCGGCACCTCCTGAACCGGCAAAAGCTCCGGAGCCTGCCGCACCCAAACCCGCACCTGTCGAAGCCAAAGGGACCCCTCTCTCCGCTCCCATGCCGGGGATGATTGTGGGATATAAAAAGAAGGTGGGGGATGAAGTTGCCGAGGGAGAGACCGTGGTGATTCTTGAAGCCATGAAGATGGAAAACGCCCTCCCGGCCCCGGTTTCCGGAGTCATCAAATCCATCAATTACAACAGCGGAGACTCGGTCGCCAAAAACGCCGTACTGTGCATGATCGGATAGATCAGACTGACCATGTATAAGGCACAGGCCGGAACTTCCTGTGCCTTTTTTATGTTTTCATGTTTGAAGGAGAGATTCATGAAAATCCATGAATACCAGGCAAAAGAGCTTTTCAGGAAAAACGGCATCCCTGTTCCTGAGGGAAGTGTTGCATTTAATTCCGATGAGGCGGTTCGTATCGCCAGGGGACTGGGTGGATTCCCAGTGGTTGTCAAAGCGCAGATTCATGCCGGTGGGAGAGGAAAGGGGGGCGGCATCCGACTGGCGAACTCCGAAGCCGAAGTGAAACGAACGACCGAAGAGATGATCGGATCCCGGCTGATCACGCCTCAGACAGGACGGAACGGGAAAGAGGTAAAAAAGGTTCTGGTGGAACAGGGGCTTAAAATTCAGAAAGAGCTCTATCTGGGTATTTTACCGGACCGGTCAACCGCCAAGGTTGTGATTATCGCCAGTGAAGCCGGTGGAATGGAGATCGAAGAGGTGGCGCACCGGACACCGGAAAAAATTATTAAAGTTTTTATCAATCCATTGTCGGGAATCCAGTCGTATCATTGCAGACAAATTGCGTTTGGATTGAATATTCCGGCGGCAACGATGAAGCCGTTTATGAATATGCTCACCTCCCTCTACCGTCTGCTTATTGAAAACGATTGCTCGCTTGTTGAGATCAATCCTCTGATCATCACCTCAGATCACTGGATCTTTGCCCTGGATGCAAAAGTGACTTTTGATGACAATGGACTCTTTCGACATCCGGATATTGTAAAATACCGGGATCTGGATGAAGAAGATCCATTGGAGATCGAGGCGTCCAAATTTAATCTCAACTATATCAATTTGGACGGAAATATCGGAAACATGGTTAATGGAGCCGGGCTTGCCATGGCCACCATGGATATCATCAAACTGGCCGGCGCCGAACCTGCCAATTTCCTGGACGTGGGGGGAGGAGCAAGTACGGAGATGGTCGAGAATGGATTTCGGATCATTTTAAACGACCCCAAGGTTAAAGGAGTCCTTATCAATATCTTTGGCGGGATTCTGAGATGCGATGTTCTGGCAGAAGGGGTGGTCAAGGCTGCCAGGAAGACAGGGATTACGGTTCCGGTGGTGGTTCGCATGGAAGGAACGAATGTGGAAGCAGGGAGAAAAATCCTGTCCGAATCCGGACTGAATCTGATTACCGCGGTGGATTTAAAGGATGCGGCAAAAAAAGTGGCTGAGTTGGTGGCCTGATAAAAAGGGGAGGAGAAGGTGAGTATCTTTGTTAATAAAGAAACCCGCGTTCTGGTCCAGGGGATTACCGGCCGGGAAGGACAATTTCATGCCC
>JBFMEI010000439.1:0-1936 GCA_040753295.1 Thermodesulfobacteriota bacterium
TAAGTGGAAAACGATAGGATAGGATCGATGATCAGCGGGCGATTTATATCATAATCGCCAACCTTAAAACCGATAGTATGATCTTCATAAATCATATAACGGCCTTGGATTTCTTGTTTCTTGCCATCGCGCAGCTGGTAAAGCAGCGGTTTATGCTGCACCCATTCGCCTAATGGAGTATGCAAGACCAGATCACCCGATTCGTTGATTGCGCATCCATTAGCGCCCTGGAATTGAAAACGAATCCTAGCGGGATCGGCTCCGGGATGAACGACGAAATCGTATTCGAGTTTCCGTTGATTGCCGTAATAGATCAGATCGATTCCAGGATAAACGCCGCTGTAATGAACCTTGGCGTAATTGGGTATATGAGCGCGCCAACGGTTGGGATCATTGCCTATCAAATAGTTCGTCTCGCCCGGAAGAGGATCGGATGCGGAAACATCGGATTGGGGATTGGCGTCCAGAAGTTGAAAACGCAAGAACACAGGCGGGCCAGGAGAATGAAAAGGCGTTTTGGCATTAGGAATTCCCTTGAACGATTCGTTGGATTCGGAAGGCTGGATCGCAAAAACGGCTTCGTTGGCAGTGAGGAATAAAGAAAAACCATTCCCCCGCGAGAAATACTCGACGCCGTCATCGAATTGCCCGCGATTGGCTTCGAAATGAAGCGGAAGCTGGCCAAAGGCGCGGGCTTGATAGATTTTTTGAACATCGTTTCCAGGTTGCGAATCATCCACCGCGCCGCCGTGAATGGCCGTGAGAGATAGCAGGAAAAGAAAGAGGTATTTTTTCATGAAAAGCCTCCCCAATCGTTAAACCGATTATTCACTAGCGAATTAATCATATTTTAAGTCATAACAGGCAAATTTTGCCATATTCTACCGCAAGAATCCTAAAAATTCTACAAGAAATTGATTTTTGCCGGAATATTTTTTCAATAGGGATAAACGAAGCGGGGGGAGATAGGCGGGACTCGTCATGAAATTGTCTGAATCCGGATGGCCAGGATTTTCAGGATTTTCAGGATAAAGAATTCTGGTCATTCTTGCATTCTGGGCGTCATGATTCGGACAAAAATATCTCACTGCCGGAGAATCTTCACGAGGAGTCATACGCTGCGCGCCGTCAAAGGATGTTTATTCTGCAAGAAAGCCTTCCTGGAGCAGATGAGACCGTATCGCCTGCACGAATTGCTCGGCGGTTTCAAGAGATTCTAGCGCATCTTCGAAAGAAATCGGCGCAATGCTTTGATAGTCGTCTTCCATTCTGGCTTCGAAAAGTTGGTGCAGCCATTTCGAGATTTGTTTCGGCAATATTCCGGGTTTAACGAATTCGGAATCGATTAGCCGCATCGTTCCGATATGCTTTTTCGATGTTTTCTCTTGGGTTTGCAGCAAGGCCAAAGCGGCATAAAACGCCGCGTAATAGGCGCGATTGACGACGGATCGGTTGCATTTTTTCATAGTTAAAAGAGAACGAGCCGCTTCCAAGCATTCTTCGGCTTGTTCCATTCGAATTTGGACAATGGAAGAATTTCCTCGAAATTCATACATGAATGCCTTCCTGCCGGATGGTTTGGAAAAGGGGAGAATATTTCTCCGGTCCTTCCTCCACTTCCGTTTTCGTTCTCACGATAGATTGAATGACCACCTCCGATTCGAAACCGGCTTCCCAGGCGCAATCGCTGATTGTTTTCCGCATATTCAAGTTTCTTTCCTTAACAATCACCAGGACGTCGAAGTCGGAATCCGGTCCAGCGTCTCCCCGGGCGCGGGAACCGAATAGAATAAGATCGAGAAGCGGTATGTTGGCTTCGAGCAACTTTTGTCTTAATGATTCCAGAATGGATTTTTCTTTCGGAGTCATGGTAATTCCTCATGGTTATTGGTTCATGCGGCGCGCCGATGTTAAAACAGCGGGTAGACGATGGAGA
>JBFMEI010000440.1:0-1914 GCA_040753295.1 Thermodesulfobacteriota bacterium
TCAAACTGGAGGGTGGAGTTACCGTAAAGGTTATTGCCGGGGAAGTTTCCGGGGAAAAAGGACCGGTGCGGGATGTTGTCATCGATCCGGAATACCTTGATGTTTCAATTCCGCCGGAAAGCCGCTTTATTCATAGGGTCAAGTCCGGCCACACCCTCTTTGCTTATGTTACCGGCGGCCGGGGATTTTTCTGCAAGGAAAAAAACCCGTTCACTTATGAGGTTCAGGGCACAGGATATTTCGATCTTCAGAGAGATCCTTTTGTCGGAAACCGGACGCTTGTCCTTTTTGATGATGGTGAAGAAATAGAGGTTTTTACTGAAAATGAGGAAGTGAACTTTCTCTTAATTTCAGGAAAACCGATCCGCGAGCCGATCGCATGGTTCGGGCCGATAGTCATGAATACACAGGAAGAACTCGGAATTGCATTTGATGAATACAGAAAGGGATCCTTTTTGAAGCATAAAGGATAACAGTCCCTTAGGTTAGAGAAGGGCAAAAGGTTCCTTAATGTCCGCCTTGAATAGAAGAAAATACGTTCGACTCAAGACATCCCGTCCGGTTGAATTCTCAATATTGGGCCGCCGTTATCAGGGAACCATCATGGACGAGAGTACCGGCGGCGTTTACGTTCAGGTCAAGGGGACGTTCTCCCTTCATCAGGAGATCACTATAAATTATACATCTCCCCAGGGGATTTCTATTAAGAAAAGCGGACGAATCGTCCGTATCGTATCCGACGGGATTGCTGTCGAATTTAAGCATCCCGGTTATGCAAGGTAGTCGATGAGAATTCATGACACCAGTCCATGCATCCGCATCCTGTTCAAAAAAAGATGTCAAGAGATCTGACTGCCGGATACATGCTTTCAATAAGCGCGTGGTAATGTTCCATGACGGCTTTTCTCCTGATTTTAAGCGAAGGGGTGAGTTCGCCTCTCTCTTCAGAAAAAGGGTGGTGAACAAGCCGGTAGTATTTGATGGTACTCGCCCGGGAAAGGAGTTGATTTTTCTCTGCGATATGCTGATCCACCAGAGCAAGGAAATCTGTTCTACCATTAAGGACTTCAGAGGAATCGAATGGGATTCCTTTTGACCGGGCGATTCGAGCAGCTTCGGCCGCATTCAGAACCGCAAGGGCAACCAGATACGGCTTCCGGTCACCGAATACCACAAAAAAGTCGAATAGCGGGTCCTTTAGAAAAAGCCTTTCAATATTTTGGGGGGAAAAATTTTTTCCTCCGGAAGTGATAATGATATCTTTTTTTCGGTCGATAACGGACAGGAAACCGTTCTCATCAAAAGAGCCGATATCGCCGGTCTTAAACCACCCATCTTCGGTAAATGCTTCCCGCGTCAAATCCGGATTTTTCCAGTACCCCTGAAAAATATTCCCCCCCCGGATCAGGATTTCTCCATCCTCGGCAAGCTTCACCTGATTGCAGGGGAGGGGTCTGCCTGCGCTCCCATACCGATAGCTTGTAATGACATTGAGGCTGACCGGACCTGAACATTCGGTGAGTCCGTATCCTTCCATGACAAATACGCCTCCTGCGTTGAACAGCTCAGCAATTTCCCGGGATAAGGGTGCGCCGGCTGCCGTCATCCATCTGACCCGACCGCCCAATCCCTTTTTAAGACCGCTGAAAATATATCGACGCGCCAGTCGTTGTTTGAAGGCAAGAAACGGAGGGATTGATTTTTTTTGATTTTTCAATACATCGGCATCCTTCTCCATGTTCCAGGCCCAATTGAACACCTCTCTTTTCCATGACGGCTGTTCATGGATTTTCGTCAACATCCGTGCATACACCTTTTCCAGAAATCTGGGAACCGAGAGGATGACGGTTGGTTTTTTGGTTTGAATATCTTCCATGAGGGTGTTGAAGTTTTCCGTATAATGGGCAGTGATGC
>JBFMEI010000441.1:0-1904 GCA_040753295.1 Thermodesulfobacteriota bacterium
TCTTTCAAAAATATCGTTATAGATTCCATAGAATGCCGAATCAACATCCTGAATCGAAATCTGCGCGTCTTTGACCGCCTCACGGGTGGCCATTTGCGCAAGTTCATAATATGTTTTTTCCCGCCAGATGCTTTTAAACGGCGTAACCGCCGCACCGACGATACCGACACGTTTGCTCATGCGGTGTTCCTCCTTTCCCGGATCGTTGATCTATCTGCTTTCGGTTTTCTTTTTCGAGTGATGGATCTTTCGAAGTTCGCTTCTTAAAATTTTACCTGATTTGGTTTTGGGCATATCTTTTAAAAATTCAATTTCACGAGGATACGCATGGGCCTCAAGCCGGCTTTTTACATGATTTTGAATGCTTTGTTCAAGCGTTTTGCCGGGCATGATTCCGTCTTTGAGAACAATAAATGCCTTGACGATTTCGCCCCTGATTTCATCCGGGACTCCGATAACCCCGACCAGGGCGATTGCTTCATGTTTCATCAGACAATCTTCGATTTCACCCGGACCGATTCTAAACCCTCCGCTTTCGATGATATCGTCCTGTCTGCCGGTAAAACGAAAATACCCTTCCTCGTCTTTGGTACCGAAGTCTCCTGTTCGCATCCATTGGGAGACAAATTTCGATTGAGTGGCTTTTGGATTTTTCCAGTATTCAAGAAACATGACAGGGTCAGGATGCTTGACTGCAATTTCACCCATTTCGTTCGGTCCGAGGACTTCCCCTCTTTCATTGATGATTTCCACATGGTGCCCGGGGACTGCCTTTCCGATCGCTCCCGGCACGATATCCATTATTTCGGAACAGAATCCCACAACCAGGTCACATTCTGTCTGGCCGTATTGTTCATTTAAATGAACACCCAGTCGGGTCCTGCACCATTCCGAGAGCTCTTCTCCGAGTGTTTCTCCTCCGACGGTGATGGATCTCAAGTGAAAATCATATTTTTCACCCGGGTTTTCTACGGCATGTCTCATCATCCGCAATACGGTTGGGACCGCCATCAGGTTTGTGACACCGTATCTTGCGATATAATAAAATGCCTCCTCAGGGTCGAATTTTTTCGCCCGATAGGCGAGGACCGGAATGCCGTGATGCAACGACGGGAATAACGAATCATAGGACCCTCCGATATAGGCCCAATCCAGAGGCGTCCATAGCAGGTCTCCTTCTTTTGGAAAAAGATTATGATAGAATTCGAACCCCGGCAGAATGCCCAACAGGAGTTGATGCCCGTGGAGCGTTCCTTTGGGCTGTCCGGTAGTGCCGGAAGTATAAATAATCAATGCAGGGTCTTCAGGTTTGGTCTTAACCGGCTCAAAATACCGGCTTCCTTTTTCCAAAGCATTCCAGAAATCGATTCCTGTTTCATCTTTTTCCAACCCGGAAACAACGATATGTTTTAAAAAGGGAAGGCGGGTTTTCATTTCAAGAATTTTGGGAAGATTCTCCATATCGGTGATCAATGATTTGGCCTCGCTGTTTCCGATACGAAATTCAATGGCATCCGGTCCGAATAACGTCAGAAGCGGAACTGCAATGGCACCAAGCTTATAAATGGCGATATGAGAGATCAAGGCTTCAGGGCAGGGGGGTAATAGAATCCCGACTCGATCTTTGATTCCGACTCCTTGCGCTCGAAGTGCGTTTGCAAGCTGATTGGAAAGATTCTTCAGTTCCCAGAATGTATATTTGTGTTCCTTTCCTTCCCGATCTATGTATATCAGTGCCAGACGGTACTTTTCGTTTGCCCATTTATCGGCGACATCCGCTCCGATGTTATAATATTCCGGGATCTGCCACCTGAAATTTTGATAAACTTCTTCATAGGTTCTGCCCGTCAACATTCACGCCTCCTGCCTTAAGTTCCTGCTGATCAGAGATTGCGCTGAATTCA
>JBFMEI010000442.1:0-1897 GCA_040753295.1 Thermodesulfobacteriota bacterium
TTCAGATCCGCTTCAACTTCCTTCAGGCTCTGGGTGGAGTGATGTTTACGTTCGTCATATCGCCGTCTTGCCCTGACCCTGGAAGAGGCATCTAAGAAGAACTTCACATCCGCATCCGGAAATACCACCGTCCCCATGTCCCGTCCTTCGAATACGGCTCCTTTCCTTTCACCCAGAGCCCTCTGCAGCCGCAGCAGATAATCGCGAACCGGTTTTCTGGCAGAAGCGGCAGATGCCGCCATGGCAATCTCAGGAGTCCGGATCCGGTCTGTAATCTCTTTTCCCTGTGAAATCAACCTGAATCCTGACGCACCTGGTGCCAGATGGATATCCAGGGAATCACAAAGTCCGGATAATCCGGTGTCGTCATCCGTCGCGATCCCGGCTCGCATCGCTTCATAGGCAACAGACCGATAGAGGGCTCCGGTGTCGACATACCGATACCCCAGATGCTCTGCAAGAGCCCGGCATGTTGTCGATTTTCCGGCGCCAGCCGGCCCGTCTACCGTAATGAGGAGGGGACCCCTATGCTTCCTTCCGGTATTGGAAATCCGGCAATTCCCTGCTTTTTCGACCGGGAGCCGGTCTGATTTTAATTTCAGAGACTTCTTCAATGCATTCACGAACTTCACGTTCTGGGCGTGCAGTCCGATACTCACGCGAATAGATTGAGGGTAACCATAAGACGACATGGACCTAACGATCACGCCTTCTTTCAGCAACCGGATGAACAGGTCATCGGCGCATTGACCCACATCCATGAGAATATAATTGGCCTGGGTCGGAATGAATCCGACTCCCAGTGATTTCAAGGCATTGTATAGAAAATCGATTTCCCGATGCACCAGAGACCGGCTCTTTTTTAAAAATGCATGATCATCAAGTGCTGCCGTGGCTGCAGCCTGGGCCAGAGAGTTGGCGTTAAAAGGCTGGCGGATCCGATTCAGGACCTCGGCAAGTCTCTCATCCATTACCCCATACCCGATCCTTAATCCTGCAAGCCCGTATGCCTTTGAAAACGTCCGAAGTGCGACAACCGGTTTTCCCGATTTCAAATAATCGAATCCCGAAAAACATCGCGGATCCCTGACAAACTCGATATACGCTTCATCCACGACAATCACAAGGTCATCGGGAACCTGGTTAAGAAAACGGTTAAAAGCATTTCGGGAAATCAGTGAGCCCGCAGGATTGTGAGGATTGTTCAGAAAAATCATCCGGGTTTTGGAATTGATCCGCGCCGCCATCTGATCAAGGTCGGTCTCAAACCCTTTCAACGGCACTTCAATCCCATGGGCGCCGACGGATCGAACCATGATGTCGTACATGAGAAAAGAGGGCTTCGGCATAATGGCTTCATCTCCGGGAGCAAGAAGTCCCCGGGTAAGCATGCCGATGATCTCATCGGAACCGTTTCCAAGTACGATATTTCCTTCTTTGACCTTTAATGTTTCAGCCAGTTTCTGGATGAGTCGCTTCCCGCTTCCATCCGGATACCGGTTCAGATCCGGAAGCGCTTTCATTAATGCCCGGATCGCTTTAGGGGACGGCCCGAGGGGATTCTCATTTGATGCCAGTTTCGCCGCTCCTGAAATCCCATACTCCCGTTCGACCTCCTCAATCGGTTTTCCAGGCACATAAGGAGAAATGGAAAGAATATATTCAGGAATACGGATCTTAAAGGGATGGGAGATTTTTACTTTAATTGCTTTAACCATTCGGTTTTCTACCGGGACGGGATTGCAGCCTTTCTTCCTTCCTGAAGTGCTGTGATATTCAATGTGATGAAGTCCTTCTTCTTTTTGAACTCATTTTTAACCGCATGTTCGATCGATTCGAATTTGATGATTTGACTTCTGGCCACAAATGCTCCAAGAGCTACGATATTGGATATTTT
>JBFMEI010000443.1:0-1892 GCA_040753295.1 Thermodesulfobacteriota bacterium
GTTCAAGTCCGGTCATCACCCGGGGATCGTTTCCGTAAAGATATTGATCCGGTTTCAGTTCAGAGGCGCCGGAGGCGATAATGGTGACTCCGTGTTCGAGAACCTGCACCTCTCCTTTTTTATTGATGGTGGTTTTGAAATTGCCTACAAATCCTTCGGCTTTTTCAATGGAGGAATTCAGATGGATCTTGATTTTCTCGTCGGATGAGACATCGGTGATGAGCTGCTTCAGATTCTTCTGAAGATCCTCTCCTTCCCATGTCTGATAGAGGCGAAGTGCCCGACCCCCCAAACGGTCGTCGTGTTCGATCAGATGGCATTGATATCCCTGATCCGAGAGAGATCTGGCCGCAGTCATTCCGGCAACTCCGCCGCCGATGATCAACGCCCACTGGTTGATGGAAAGCTCCGGCTCCTTCAGAGGTTGAAGCAGGGCCACCTTTGAGATCGCCATCCGTGTCAGGTCTTTAGCCTTTTCAGTGGCGGCCTCCGGAGTGGTGCCGTGAACCCAGGCGCACTGATTTCGGATATTGGCCATCTCAAACAGATATTTATTGATTCCGGCATTGGTTACGGTTTCCTGGAACAGCGGTTCGTGGGTCTTTGGTGTGCATGCGGATACCACAACCCGGTTCAACTGTTTTTCCTTGATGACTTTGGTCATCATCTCCTGGGTGTCCTGGCTGCAGGAGAACATGTTCTCTTCAGCATGAACCACATAGGGAAGGCTCTTGGCATATTCCACCACATTCGGAACATCCACCGCCGAGGCGATATTGGTCCCGCACCGGCAGATAAAAACGCCGATTCTGGGGGGTTCGCCCCGGATATCGGTCTCTTCCGGAATCTCTTTGGTTTTGGTGAGGGTCCATCGGGCTTCTGAAAGACGACTTCCCGCAGCGCCGGCCGCGGCGCTCGATTCCACTACGGATGAGGGGATATCCATGGGTGCTTCAAAGCCGCCGCAGACATAAATTCCGGGGACCGAGGTTCTGACCGGATCGAACCCGGATGTTTCAGCAAAGTGATATCCGTCCATTTTAATCCCAAGGCGCTGGGCCATTTCCACCGCTTCTTTGCTGACCCCGAGGCCCACAGACAACACAACGATGTCGAATTCCTCTTCCACCCGTTTTCCGGTTTCATCGACATACCGGATCATCAACGCTCCGGTTTTGGTGGGAGTGACATGCGTGACTTTCGATTTGACAAAGCGGATTCCGGATTCATCCTTCCCCCGGTTGAAGTATCGTTCAAAATCCTTTCCATGGGTTCGGATATCCATATAAAAAATTGCGGTATCAAGAGGCGACTTGCTGTGTTCTTTCGCAAGCATCGCCTCTTTAATGGCATAAGTGCAGCAGACGGATGAGCAGTATCCCCGGGCTCCGATGTGGACATCCCGGGATCCGATGCATTGGAGCCAGGCGATTTTTCCGGGTTCTTTTTTATCCGAAGGTCTGATCAGATGTCCGCCATAGGGGCCTGATGAGGATAGGATCCGTTCGAATTCAAGGCTGGTCACCACGTTGGGCGAGCGTCCGTATCCGTAAACATCATGCGCAACGGGATTATAGGTTTCGCATCCGCTGGAAATGATGATGGAGCCGACATTTAAAGTCAGATCTTTTTGGGGTTGATCAAACCAGATGGCTCCGGTTGGGCAGTGTTTTTCGCACGCCTTGCATTTTCCTTTCTGAAAATAAATGCAATTCTTGGAATCAATGGCGTATTTGAGCGGCACCGCCTGGGCGTACTTGACATATACAGCCTTTCGCTTCTTCAGGCTCTCATCATACTCATCATCCACTTTTTTCGGACATTTTTCCGCGCACAATCCGCACGCGATGCATTTTTCAATATCCACGTAGCGCGGATGCTGGGTGATTTGG
>JBFMEI010000444.1:0-1879 GCA_040753295.1 Thermodesulfobacteriota bacterium
CGCCTCCTTTAAACGACATTTCCCCACTGCTCCCGGACAAGGTGATCACCAACTCCGTGAATCGATCGGCAAAAAAGAAGAGGTTTTCCAGAAGGAGCATGTCAGATTCGATATGGAAAAACCCGAAGGCGATCCTTCCGTGGCTTTTAGAGTCAAAGGCAAGGGGCATTCTTTTTCCTCTTTAACATGCCGGGGTTTCCATGAAAAATCTCCACTGGCAGAACATCGCAGCCGGATGGGGATCCGGAGGGGCAAACAGGCATTCCACCCGAATATCTTTATCCACCTCTCTCGCAAAACCCTCAAATTCTCCGCGATGCATTTCCCGGCAGACGAATTCTCCAAGACCTCGTTTAAGACGTGCCTCCTGGGTCGGACACGATCTGACGGAAATCATCACTTCATCAGGAGCCTCCTGGATCTCATATCCGACAAGGATACACCACGGGAAAAGCGTTAATGCCTTCACAAACCCCCTGAGTCCCTTTTCATGAATTCCAAATTTTTGCTTCAAATCCTTTGCCGCCATTCCGGCCACTCTTCCCCAGACCTTTTCATTGATTTGCTCCGCGGTTTCCTGATCAAACTTCTCTCCCACATAAATAAACCAGAATGCATCCATAACCCGGTAGTGCCAGAGCAAAAATTCGATGTATTTATGGAGATCCGCCCTCTCCATCTTTTCAAAAATTGATAGATCCATTTTTCCTCCTTTTTTGATCCCTCTTTGATTTCCTGCAAGGATAAAGGAATGAAATCCTCGAGTCAACGGGAGGATCAACTATCTTCTTGTCTTATTCTCCTTTTTTATATACCGTCTCCAGAAGTATCGATCCGGCAAAAGAAGAAGATATGACCCTCGAAGAACGAATCAGAAAAGGGGAGATCCGGGCAGCCGCCCGTCTCATGAAGGATATCGAAGATGAGAATCCCTCAGCAAGAGATTCCCTGAAACGGCTTTTTCCTTATACCGGAAATGCCCACATCGTCGGGATCACAGGCCCGCCGGGGACCGGAAAATCGACCCTCGTGGATCGACTCATCAGCGTATTCAGGAAAAAAGGAAAGACCGTCGGTGTTCTTGCGGTCGATCCTTCCAGCACGATATCCGGAGGTGCCATTCTCGGAGACAGGATACGGATGCAGAGGCATGCCCTGGACCAGGGGGTTTTTATCAGAAGCGTGGCTACCCGGGGCCATGTGGGAGGTCTCTCCCGCTCCACCTTCGATTTGATTCTCGTTCTTGACGCCATGGGTAAGGATATCATCCTCATCGAAACCGTGGGGGTCGGCCAGGATGAGGTCGAAATCGCCAGAATCGCCCATACCAATCTGGTGGTCGTCGTTCCCGGACTCGGAGACGGGATACAGGCAATCAAAGCCGGAATTCTTGAAACTGCAACCATCTTCGTCGTCAATAAAACGGATCAGGAGGGTGCGGATCAAGCGGTTTGTGATATCCGGATGCTGCTTCTTCAGCGTCCGGACAGTCCGGACCCATGGGAAAAACCCATACACAAAACTCAGGCCCATCGAAACCTCGGCATCGACGAACTGGCATCTTCAATTGAATCCCACCGGCTTTTCCTTACGGCCCGCGGATTCAACAGACAACAGCAGAATCATTTGAAAAATTGTTTTATGAACGCCCTTCAGGACGGGCTATTCAGGCGTGCCGTTAAACACCTTCATGCCGATGGACGCCTCGATACGATTCTAACTGCATTGCAAGAAAACAGAACCGATCCCTATGAAGCCGCCGAAAAGATCATCGATGAATGGCTGCCCCCTGACTCCGGTTCCTGAGAATTTATCCGGATGCGTTTTGTTTATTTCATATTCCGTTTAACCCTGGCTCTGGCTCTGGGATTCCTTTTAC
>JBFMEI010000445.1:0-1875 GCA_040753295.1 Thermodesulfobacteriota bacterium
ATCATCGGAGCACTCTCAGCTTTTCTACTGGGACTAAATACGATCATCTGGTCGATTCCTCTCTTTGCGGTTACACTGCTGAAACTCGTTCTTCCGGTCGGCTTTTGGCGCAAACTTTGCGCCCGCGGCTTGACTTTGATTGCGGATGGATGGATTTTCCTCAACAACACCACCATCGCTCTGACCAAAAGGATCCGATGGGAGATCAACGGCACGGAAGGCCTTTATCTCAATAAACGCTATCTGGTATTTTCCAACCATCAGTCCTGGATGGACATCCTGGTTCTGCAGAAAATTTTCTTCAGAAAAATCCCTTTTCTGAAATTTTTTCTGAAAAAAGAACTGATCTGGTTTCCGGTTATGGGGCAGGCCTGGTGGGCATTGGATATGCCTTTCATGAAACGCTATTCCGCATCTTTTCTTGAAAAACACCCGCATCTGAAAGGTCAAGATCTTGAGGTGACTCGAAAGGCGTGTGAAAAATTCAAAACCATGCCGGTGTCGGTCATGAATTTCGTTGAAGGAACCCGTTTTTCCCATGCCAAGCATAAAAAACAAAAGTCTCCTTATAAAAACCTTCTCAAGCCCAAGTCCGGCGGAATTGCTTTTGCACTGGGTGTTCTGGGAGATCAGATAGACAATATCCTGAACGTGACCATCGTCTACCCCAAAGGTCCAAAATCCTTTTGGGCCTTTCTTTCAGGTAAAGTAAACGAGATCAAAGTCAAGGTGGAATCGCTGCCGGTGTCCAAAGAACTCCTCGGCGATTATATCCGGGATCACGAATACCGGGAACGGTTTCATCAATGGATTAATGGGATCTGGAAAGAAAAGGACCGAACCATAGAAGAAATGTCATAGGAAGCCGCCATGACATCCATCATCAATCAAAGGTTTCGTTCCAGATTGATGGTTTTCGAAGGAATAAATTTGTTGGTACTGAAGAAATGGATCAATTTGGGATCGTTCCAGGCCACCAGGGTGTTTATCTTCCGAACACCGACTTTTTTCAAGTGATCCACAAATTCATTAATTAACTGCTCGCCGATCCCTTTATGCTGAAAGGCAGGGTCAACACCAATGGTATCCAGGGTTGCTTCTTCCTGAAAAATCCCATATTGTCCCATATAGAGTTCCCCCATCACAAATCCCACGACGGTTCCATCTTCTTCCTCCGCCACGAGAGATACCGGTAAATAATCTTTGGATTTGAAAAGTTTTTCAAATTTCATTTCATAATACTCGGGCCGGGAAGTCATAAGGACTTTATTGTCGATTCCAACCACAGCGTCAAAATCTTCAGCCTTCATGAGTCTGATCTTAATGGTGCTCTCATTCATGGGGACTCCTTCCTCTTTAGGGTATCGGCTTGAGATTCGATCAGATTCTACTTCCAGGAGGGTGATCTCAAATTCAAATGGTAAAATTATCCAAAAGAGGGAGATCCTGTCAATTGGAATTTAACCAAGATCAATGAAATACCAAAGGAATTCTTCTTGATTCTTTGATCCCTATATTCTACCCTAAATTGTGGGTTTTAGATTTTGATCCGTTTACCCATATCCGACCCATATCAGAACTCATGAATCGTTATCCACAAGATTTGATACGGCTTTCCGAAATAAAAGCCAACTTAATCCTCAGATCCCGGCTGATTCATGAGATACGGCGATTTTTCCGAGACTGGGACTACCTGGAGATCGAGACCCCGATCCGCACCCCGACACAAGCCCCTGAAGTCCATATCGATGCCCAGGAATCGGTAAAATGGCTCCTTCAGACATCCCCGGAATTATGCATGAAACGACTCATCGCGGCAGGATATCCTCGTATCTTTCAAATCTGTAAATGCTTCAGAAAAGGAGAGCGGGGGAA
>JBFMEI010000446.1:0-1866 GCA_040753295.1 Thermodesulfobacteriota bacterium
CGACAAGTTCTCCACCGTTCAACTGGCTCGCGACAACTTTATTAAAAGGATCACGGATATATATAGCCCCTCCGGATGCGAGAGAAAAAAGATTGGAACCGGGATACGGCACCGGGAGATCTATGATTCGGCCTTCTTCATCGAATTCAATTCCATTGACAACCACGAATCCTCCTCCGGCCAGCGGATCTCCGGCCATGAAGGATTCGGCAAGATAGTCGAGGCAGGTTCCGTTGATGACCACCCGCGGGGATCCCACGGCATTGATGAGAGGTCGTCCGGCAGCGTTTCCCATGATATATACTTCACCGCCTTTGGCTCCATACATGAAAGTCTGTCCCACATCTCCGTAAATGATGAGCCTTCCCTGTTTCATGATCTGGCCCAGTTGATCCTGAGCGTTATTATGTACGATGATCTCGAGGCCGTCGATTCCTGATGCCAGATAATCCCCGGAGCTGTCATACACATCGATTCGGACTCCATTCGATTCCTTTCCCAGACCGCATCCGCAGAATCTCTGCCCCTGATATCCGTAGCAGATGAATCGCTTCCATCCAAGTCGATTGGCCGTGCAGATAAGCCGGGCATCGCAATCTTCTCCTTCAGGGGGAAATTGCCTGGTATTGATGATCAGGACCTTTTCACCGGATTTGGGGGGTCGAAGGGTTTGTCGAAGATTCCAGTCAATATATCGGTAGGATCCTCCTTCCGGATCGCTTAATGAAGGGGTGGCGCTGAAAACGGCGGAGAGGCTGTTTCGGATGATTCTCAAAACAGAGCTTCTCTTTTTTTCCCCGGTTGCATATCGGCGATCATTAAGATGAGTGAGAATCTGTATGGCTTTTGCCTTATTATCATCATTTTCTTGGGAGAATTGCCGGATCCCTTCGCAGAAATCGATAAGATCGTCATATGTCCGGGAAGCCATTTCCTTTAAAGCCGCCGCTTCAAATTCCCGGATGGATCGGGTTTCAATCTGATGCGAGATCCTTTTAACCGGTTTTTTGGGGAGCTGCTCAAGTATTCCCTGGAAGGGTTTCTGCCGGGTTTCGATGAGGACCGGCTCTCCGAATTTGTTGGTGCAAGTCAGGGTTTTTTCCGGATCAGAGAAAGTTCCGGTCTCCGTTACGGTGAAGATAAAAGCTCCGCCGTCGGTTGCGCTTCCTCCTCTGGCGTTCCAATATTTATCGGCGATGGGTCCGAACCGGGGATCTTCCCCGGATAGGCTTTGAAGGGTTGCGTCAATGGCTTGCTTTTCAGAACAGATGAGGCCGATTTGAACGTCTCCTTCCTGTAAGGCAAAAACCTGAGGCCTCAGCATGGAGGTGTCGGTGATTCCGATGAGTTGAAACGCCTTGTTATCGACATCATTCCGGGCAATGATGAAAAACCATGGCCCGTCCGGAGATGCATGAATATGGCTGGACTGAATGTATCGATAAATCCGTTGTTTTTCCTTGGTCAACAAATCAAAATCATATTCGGTTGTAGGTGCCATGGCTTCAAAAATGTATTCCATGGGGTATTCAAAAGTCCGGTTCAATAGATCAAAGAGGAGCGCAGCAACCTCGGTATCGGTCAGAAACTGGGGGAAAATATTCTGGTGCTTTAAATACTCTTTTACGGCATGGTAATTGGCAAAATCACCGTTATGGACCAGAGCCTCATGCATGCCGATAAACGGATGCGCTCCTCCCGGATGCCAGACCCTTCCTTTGGTCGGGTAGCGCTGGTGCGCAATCCACCCATGGGCTTTAAAATCGTCCAGCCGGTAATATTGAGCCACCTGTTCGGCATATCCCACGATCTTGAGAATCATCATGTTTTTTCCATGGGAAAGAACAAATGCCTGTTGCTCTCCCA
>JBFMEI010000447.1:0-1863 GCA_040753295.1 Thermodesulfobacteriota bacterium
TCTGATCGAATCCTTTCCCAGCAACCTGATCGCCGGATTTTTCCGCTTTACCCAGGCAGCGTTTTTTGAGATCCCGGATGATGCCGAGCGCGCTGTCCCCAAAGTTCAGTTCTAAACGATACGGAGGGAGTATGGTTCCAATCAGACGGATTCTGATTTTAGCTGCGTTTCTGACTGCAGGAGTATTCTCTCCTTTCCATCCTGCCGCATCCCAGGAAACCGAACGGATAACGGATTTTGACAGCCATATCACCATCCATCAAAGCGGCTCCATTTCGGTGACCGAAACCATCCGGGTCTTTTGTGCAGGCCGGGAGATTAAACGCGGAATCGTTCGAGATTTTCCGACCCAAAAACGGCTTAAATCCGGAAAAGTCGTCACGGTTCCTTTTGAGGTTGTTGAAGTTCAGAAGGACGGGAAAACAGAGCCCTATCATATTAAAACCGTATCCGGTGGGAAGAAAATCTATATCGGAGACAAAGATATATTTTTAAAGTCAGGATACTACACCTATCGCATCACCTATGAAACCGGCCGGCAGCTTGGCTTTTTCGACAAGTTCGATGAACTCTACTGGAATGTCACGGGGAATGACTGGACATTTGTCATTGAGCGCGCCCGGGGGTCTGTGCAACTTCCTCCCGGCGCCCGTATTCTTCAAAAAGCAGCCTATACCGGCCCCAGAGGCGCGCGGGGTTCGGACTTTACCATCGAATCCGAGACCGAAGGCTCCATCGCTTTTGCCTCCACCGTCCCTCTTTATCCGGGAGAAGGACTGACCATCGCAGTAGGATGGCCCAAGGGATTTGTCCAGGAACCGGCCGGGGCCCGATACTATTTTCAGGATAACGCCCTCATTTTAATCCCGATGATCGGATTTGCACTTCTTTTCATCTATTTTATTGCCGCATGGATCCGGGTGGGAAGGGATCCTGAAAAAGGAACAATCATCCCGCTCTTTGAGCCGCCCAGGGGGATTACGCCGGCTGCAAGCCGTTTTGTCATGAAGATGGGGTATGATCATAAAACCTTTGCCTCAGCCATCGTCAACATGGCGGTCAAAGGGCATTTAAAGATCATTGAAGAGAAAAAAAAGTTTTCCCTGACCCGGATCTCCAAACCCACGGATGCACTCTCTCCCCGCGAAAGAAAAGTCTCCGAGCATCTCTTTTCATCCGGAAACAGCATCAATCTTGAAAACAAAAACCACGTCACCATCGATAAGGCGGTTAAGGCGCTTAAGGACGGCCTGAAGCGGGACTTTGAAAAATCCTATTTTTTAACCAATCTGGGGTATTTTATTCCCGGAATCGCCATCACCCTGATCTCCGTGGGAGGGATAGCGATTTTTGCCTCCCAGATCGAAATTGCATCTTTCATGGGGGTTTGGCTTTCCATCTGGACCATCGGATGCACTGCCCTGTTCTACCGGGTGGTGAACACCTGGAAAACCGTGGGACATGGAGGATTCAAATCGATTGCCGCATCCGTGGGGGTGACGCTCTTTGCCATTCCCTTTGCAATCGGAGAGATTGTCGGGATCGGGGTTTTTGCCTATGCCACATCAGTCTATTCGGTAATCCTTCTGCTGGGAATGGTGGTGTTGAATATCCTTTTCTATTTTCTGCTCAAAGCCCCTACCCTGCTCGGCAGAAAAGCCATGGATCAGATCGAAGGATTTAAACAATATCTTTCCGTGGCTGAAGAACACCGGCTGCAGGTTCTTCATCCGCCGGAAAAGACTCCCGAACTGTTTGAAAAGTATCTTCCGTATGCCCTTGCTCTGGATGTGGAGCATGAATGGAGCGAACAGTTTGCCGATCTCCTGGCCGCAGCTTCCCGGGATGGAAAAGAATACGCTC
>JBFMEI010000448.1:0-1862 GCA_040753295.1 Thermodesulfobacteriota bacterium
CCTGGAAAAATCTGCCGGTTGATTTTGTCTTGATAGTCTGATTTGGATAGAATCAGTCCGCCTCTGGGACCTCTTAAGGTTTTATGGGTGGTGGAGGTCACCACATCGGAAAACGGAATCGGAGATGGATGGACTCCGGCTGCCACAAGTCCTGCGATATGGGCCATGTCCACCATTAAATAAGCCCCCACGGATTTGGCAATTTTATGAAAACGTTCAAAGTCGATAATTCGGGGATAAGCGCTGGCTCCGGCAACAATCATTTTCGGTTGGACCTCTTCAGCCAGCCTCAATACCTCATCATATTGGATGCGACCCGTCTCTTTGTCCACTCCGTAGTGAGAAAATTCGAAAAAGCGTCCTGAAAAGCTTACCGGGCTTCCATGGGTCAGATGCCC
Organism: Thermodesulfobacteriota bacterium; assembly: GCA_040753295.1. Classification (GTDB taxonomy): domain Bacteria; phylum Desulfobacterota; class Desulfobacteria; order Desulfobacterales; family UBA2156; genus RBG-13-49-15. Next base: position 399 of record JBFMEI010000448.1, read on the forward strand.
CCCATGGGACAAATTCATTCCAAGGATTTTGTCTCCAGGGTTTAACAGCGCAAAATAGACGGCCATGTTGGCCTGAGATCCGGAATGGGGCTGAACATTGGCATAGGCGGCATTAAAAAGCTTCAATGCCCTTTTGATGGCGAGGTTTTCAGCCGCATCCATATGCCGACATCCGCCATAATATCGTTTTCCCGGATATCCTTCGGCGTATTTGTTTGTTAAAACAGACCCTTGGGTTTCCATAACCGCTGCGCTGGCAATATTTTCGGATGCAATCAGCTCCAGTGTCCGATCTTGCCTGACAGCCTCGTCTTCAATGATTTTGGTGATTTCAGGATCTGTTATTCCGACTCTTTTTAAATTCACGTATCAGACCTTTTTCTGTGGAGGAGTTTAGAACTCGAAGCAGAGACCGAACCCCTGGATCGGCTGGGTTTTGCTGATGGGATGCAGCTCTTTATCATTCTGTCGAATTTGTCGATCCTGAGTTGATGCCGACCCCCGTCAAAAGGAGTCTCAAGCCAAATCCGGACAATTTCGAGCGCCAATCCTTCTCCGATGACCCGAGCTCCAAGGACGAGAATATTGGCGTTATTGTGGCGCCGACTCATCATGGCGGAATAAAGATCACCGCAAAGGGCGGCCCGGACACCGGGAAATCGGTTGGCAACCATGGACATGCCGATTCCTGTCCCACAGATGAGTATCCCCCGTTCATACTCTCGGGAGGAGACCAGGGAGGCCACTTTGATTCCAAAATCCGGATAGTCCACGGATTCCGCGCTGTCTGTTCCGAAGTCATCCACCTGAATCCCTTTTTGGCGGATAAAGGCTTTAACTGCATCTTTCAATGCATATGCTGCGTGATCGCAGCCGATGGCAATCCGGTTTTTATTTTCACTCATGGTCGTTTTTCCGAGAAAATAGAGTTTAACGGATCATGATTACGGTTAAAAGTATTTTTTCCTGAATTGAGGTTTTATATATCGGGGATTGTGCCGCCGCAATAAAAAAATTTGCCTCTTGAAACACGGAAGTTTAAACATCTTGTCGGCGGGTCAATAGATTTTAACCTATTGAAATCGAAAGGATATTTATGATAATTTAAGACAGGTCATGCCATTTTCTCAATACCAGGCAGGCATTGGTTCCTCCAAAGCCGAAGGAATTGGTCATGGCATATTCAATCTCTTTTTTTCTGGAATGAATCGGAACATAGTCAAGATCACATTCCTCCCCAGGATTCTCCAGGTTGATCGTCGGCGGCATGATTCCGTGATAAATGGAAAGGGTTGTGAAAACGGTTTCAATTCCTCCGGCGCCTCCCAGAAGATGCCCGGTCATGGATTTAGTGGAGCTGACAGGGATGGAGTAGGCGTTTTCTTTGAACACGGATTTGATGGCCCGGGTTTCATACAGATCATTTAACTGGGTGGATGTACCGTGGGCGTTGATGTAGTCAAT
>JBFMEI010000449.1:0-1858 GCA_040753295.1 Thermodesulfobacteriota bacterium
GACGATTTCAGGCAATAAAAGAAGCTTGATTTCAAATCAATTCTGCGATACATAAGTATTATGAATTCTCCCAAAAAGGGCGGCCTCTCATGAAATCCGTACGGTGTGCTGATTTTTTTTCATGCAACAAACCCTTATGCCCTGCCTTTAATTCAAGCGAATGGCGGTGCTGGCTCATTCCGGATACCCTCTGCAACGAAAACCTGAAAACACCGTTTCTTGAAAAAATCGAAGCCTGCATTTCCTGCGCTTTTTTCAACGACAACGCAGACTTCGATTCCATCAAGGAAACCCTGGGAGCCACCGTCAAGCGGTTTGCCCGATATCAAGAAAAAATCCATGATCAGGATATGGAATTAAAAGAGATCAATGTTGAACTCACCCACGGATTTTCAGAAGTATTCGATGCCCTCGGAAAAATTTCAGCAGGGGATCCCTCGGTTCGGATTCCTCAAACCTCCGAACTCGAACAGATGGTCAGGCTCAAGGAGATGGTGAACCGAACCGCTGAAAACATATCTGAAATCGTGGAACTCTCTCATGAATTTGCCATGGGGCTTGCCGAGCACTTTGATGTGTTAAGCCGCGTTGCAGGCGGGGATTTGAACGCCCGGATAACCGGTCTTTCTTCGGTCGATCTCATGGAATCTCTGAAAGAAATGACCAACCGGATGATCGAAAGTGTTTCCCGGGAGATGGATCAACGCCGCAGAACCGAAGCCCGCCTGCTCGAGGCAAAACATGAGGCGGAAAGCGCCAGCCGGGCCAAGAGCGAATTTTTAGCCAATATGAGCCATGAAATCCGGACTCCGTTAAACGGCGTGATCGGCATGCTCGGCCTTCTTTCGGATACGGATCTTGACCAAAGACAGCGCGAATATGCCGAAACCGCAGCCGCATCCGCCAATACGCTCCTGACCGTGATCAACGACATCCTTGATTTCTCAAAGGTGGAAGCCGGAAAGCTGGATCTTGAAATTCTTAAGTTCGATCTGCGGGTCATGGTGGAAGATGTCGTGGATGTCCTGGCGTTTCGAGCCCATGAAAAGAAGCTTGAATTCGCATGTCATATCCACCATGATGTCCCTTCCCTTCTTTTTGGAGACCCCAGCCGCCTGAGGCAGGTCCTTATCAATCTGACCGGAAATGCCATTAAATTCACCGATTCAGGTGAAGTCATCATCCGGGTCAATGTCACCGAAGAAACCGAGGAGTTCGCCAGGATCCATTTTTCAGTGGAGGATACCGGCCTTGGAATTCCGGAAGACCGGATGGACCGGATGTTTAAATCCTTTTCCCAGGCGGATGCTTCAACCACACGGCGCTTCGGCGGAACCGGCCTGGGGCTTGCCATTTCCAAGCAGCTTGTCGAGCTGATGGGAGGAGCCATCGGCGTGGAAAGCATTTCCGGAAAAGGCTCCACCTTCTGGTTCAGCATCCGCTTTAAAAAGCAGCCGATGGCCGAGATCAAGGAGATTCCCGTCTACGAAGATATCCGGGGGAAGCGGATCCTGGTGGTGGACGACAATACCACCAACCGGCAGATCCTCAAAGAACAGCTTGCCTCGTGGGGATGCCGGTTTGCCGAGGCTCCGGACGGCTTCAAAGCCCTTGAGATGCTTCATCTCTCCTTTGAAGAGAAGGATCCTTTTGATATCATCATTCTCGATATGCAGATGCCGGGAATGGATGGAGAAACCGTGGGAAGAAGAATCAAAGCAGATCCGGCGCTTCAAAAGAGTATTCTCGTGATGCTCACTTCTCTTGGAGAACGGGGGGATGCCGTCCGCCTCAAGGAGATCGGATTTGCCGCCTATCTGACCAAACCGGTCAAACAGTCCCGCCTCTATGACTGTCT
>JBFMEI010000450.1:0-1855 GCA_040753295.1 Thermodesulfobacteriota bacterium
AAATCCGAGATGATCTCTGAAATGTTTCTCCCGACCCTGTTCTTCCGCTGCTTCTGGCAATCCTGAAATCCCTTTCCGTAACGTCAGAATTACTGCTATCCTCCCCTCTACCATACGGTTTTTGCCATGACCCGTCAAGAAAAGAGAACAGATAAGAGAGCAGATGAATATTCTGGATTCCTGTGGTGTGGAGTGATATATGGTTGGCATGTTTTCTATTTTTAAAAAAAATCGACGGCCTGAGATATTCCTGCCTCCTCTTAAAAAACATCCGTTTTCCTTTTCGCTGGATCATTTGTCGGTCGGCGTCGACAATTTCCGCTTCGATGTCCGGCTCAGCCCGGAATTCTGTCGATATAGCGGAGAAATCATATCCCTTCTTTTTTCCAAACAGTTTCAAATGCCGATTTTGTTTCCGGTTGAAAAACCATCTGACTGGAATAAAAATTTAAACGAGCTCAAGAGACTGCATCATGAAATGATGATGGACGCTCTCCATAAGGCAAAGCTGTTCAGTGAACCTCAGATTGAGATTCTGGCTCAAATCGCTCTTTTAAAAACGGTTCGGGAACAGCTCCGAGTCGGTTTCGACTCAATGATTGATACCGTTAAAAAGAGCATCCATCACTACGATATGTCCGACCACCACGAGCTTGGAGATACCATTAAAACCAAGGAATCCTTGAACCGGGTTCTGAAAAGCAAAACCCTTATCTGCCGGAATACGGGAATTGAATTTTTTCAACACCTCGCCAGCATCCGGAGTGAAGAACTCAAAGCCGTTCGGCAATCGATTTTCGGCCCGGACACGGTCCCCATAGACCATTATTTCACCACTCCCCTGATTCATGCCGATAATTTCTTTGAAGATTCGATGCTGATGAATGAATACCAGGTGATGTTCGGCCGGCGTGAGGAAGACGCTGACCGATACGACTCCCTTGTCGACCATTTGAGAGAAATCCTCAGAAATTTCATCGAAAATCAATCACCGGCAGCAATGGGAATCCATACCGGAATTGGAGGAGTTCCGGTGTCGGAGACCGGACCTTCGTCCGTTCCGGATGCAGACGGGTTGATCAAAAATGCCGCGAATTTTGAGATGCTGTTCAATTATTTTAAAACAGCGGAGAAGTTCAAGAACTTAAAAAAACAGCATGCACCACGCCAGGAACTGGCTTCGGTAAAGAGACGGCTCGAGGGCGAAAGATGGATTTTGGATGATTTCTACCGGTATTTCAAGAAACTGGACCTTACAAAACGGTTCACCGCACTCTATCTCATGCAACCCCTTCTGGAGGAGTACTCCCCTCCCCTGCATCCTCAACAGATCCTGCTTTATCTTGTCAACCCCCATACCAGATCCGGAGTGGCTCGAAAGTTAAAGCAACTGGGCAAATTCTATAATCGATCCTTTTCAACAGACCTGTTGAATAAAACAGGTCGAAAATTAGCAAAAATTTCCGAAGAAGAACACAAGGCGTATATGTGCCGGTTCATCACCGGCATTTCCCGGTATCACTGCGATCTGAGGATTGCGACCGAGTTAAGGGAAGCAATGGAGAGGATTCGGCTGGTGTCCGATGAAAAAATCATCCATCTTTCCAGAGCCAACAACACTCTTTACGAGTTTCTTCTCGATTCTGAAAAGACCCGGGAAGAAAAGCCCATCATCCGTCATGCGGTCCTGAAGGCGGATGTGAGGGGGTCCACCGAAATCACTTTCCAGATGAAACAGAAGGGGTTGAATCCCGCATCTTTCTTCAGCTTGAATTTTTTTGATCCCATTTCGAAATTACTTCCGGATTATGGAGCGTCCAAGATTTTCATCGAGGGGGATGCGGTCATCCTTGCG
>JBFMEI010000451.1:0-1855 GCA_040753295.1 Thermodesulfobacteriota bacterium
CCAGGGAAGTTTTATCGTGGACGAGCTGACCGACCTGGTGGAGGAGGCTGTTCTATCCGAATTCGACCGGATTTCAGAGCGCGGCGGAGTGCTGGGTGCCATGGAAACCGGATATCAGAGGAGCCGGATTCAGGAGGAATCTCTTTATTATGAGAAACTCAAGCACACCGGTGAACTTCCCATCGTGGGTGTGAATACATTCCGCGATCCGGATGCGGATCAGGAACAGTTGAGTGAAAACGTCGAGCTTTCCCGGGCAACCGAAGAAGAAAAAGAATCCCAGCTTAACCGCCTGGAGGTATTCAAGAAGAAAAACGAAAATGGATCCCGGGAAGCGCTCGAGCAGTTGCAGCGCGCCGCACTGACCGGGAAAAATATCTTTGCAGAGCTGATGAATACCGTGCGCTTCTGTAGTTTAGGACAAATTACCCAGGCACTCTATGATGTGGGTGGAAAATATCGAAGAAACATGTAATGCCGGATCAGGCCGGAAATACAAATATGGAAAAAGGAGTGACATCGATGAGGGAAGCAGTAATTGTGAGTGCCGTAAGAACGCCCCTGGGGAGTTTCAACGGATCCCTGGCTTCTGCCGGAGCGACAGAACTGGGGGGGATCGTTATCGACGAGGCAATTCGACGGGCAGGGATTGATAAGCGGGAAGTGAATGAAATCATCATGGGTCAGGTCCTTCCATGCGGGTATGGGCAGAACCCGGCAAAACAGGCGGCAGTAAAAGCGAAAATGCCATGGGAGGTGGAATGTATCACCATCAATAAAGTGTGCGGATCCGCCCTCAAAGCCGTGATGCTCGCGGCCCAGGCCGTTCAAACCGGTGATGCGGACGTTGTGGTTGCCGGGGGAATGGAAAATATGAGCATGGCCCCTTATTTTCTGAAAAAGGCACGCTTCGGATATCGGATGGGGACTGATCGAATCGAAGATCATATGGTTCATGACGGACTCTGGGATATCGTGAATGATTTTCATATGGGGATTTCCAACGAGCTCTGTTCGGAAAAATACGGGATTGCCCGGGAAGATCAGGACCGGTATGCGGCGGAATCGTATCGCAGATCTCTGGCTGCCGTATCCGGAGGAAAATTCAAGGAAGAGATCGTACCGGTGGGAATCAAAGGAAAGAAAGGGGATAAAATTTTCTTTGATACGGATGAGTGCCCCCGCGATACGAGCTACGAAATACTCTCAAAAATGAGACCTGCGTTTAAAGACGGCGGTGTGACCACAGCAGGGAATGCTTCCGTCATCAGCGACGGTGCTGCGGCAATCGTGGTTATGGAAAAAGAGAAAGCCGTTAAATCCGGGCGCCGCATCCTGGCTTCCATCGGAGCCCAGGCCTCTTATGGAATCGACATGAAATATGTGCTGGTGGCGCCGATATGGGCGATCCCCAAATGCCTGAAGAAAGAAGGGATCAGTCTTGATCAGGTGGATCTCTTTGAAGTGAATGAAGCCTTCAGCGGATCGACCCTTGCTGTTTTAAAAGAGCTTGGGTTGAATCCTTCAAAGGTGAATGTTAACGGCGGAAGTGTTGCCCTGGGACATCCCATCGGTGCCAGCGGATGCCGCGTTCTCGTGACCCTCCTTCACGAAATGGGTCGGAGTGATAAGAAAATAGGGCTTGCCTCCCTCTGCCTTGGCGGAGGAGAAGCGGTCGCCCTTGTGGTTAAACGGCAGAGGTAATAACCGGCTGGAATCTGGAATCAGCATGATGTTGAAAGGATAAAGGAGAAGGGCATGGAAATTAAAACATTTGGTGTCGTGGGTGCCGGACAGATGGGGAATGGAATCGCACAGGTGGCATCGGCCGGCGGGTTGAATGTCATCATGACCG
>JBFMEI010000452.1:0-1850 GCA_040753295.1 Thermodesulfobacteriota bacterium
TCTGAAAACGCTCCGATTTGAATCGTAAAATTGCCTGAGAAATAATCCGGGGTGAGAGTTCCGGTTCCTGCTGAAATCCCTGCTTCACCGGCGGTGCTGACGGTGGCGATTTCCACAGGCCCGGTTCCCACCTCATAGATCCCGATTCCTCTGGCGGCCTCAGCGGAGAGATCGATAATCCGATTCCGGACAAAAGGGCCCCGATCATTGATCCGCACCTGAATCTCCCGGCCGGTTTCCAGATGGGTCACTTTGACCCGGGTCCCGAGAGGCAGGGTTTTATGCGCGGCGGTCATGGCATTCATGTCGTAGGTTTCGCCGGAGGAGGTTTTTTTACCGTGAAAATCGAGTCCATACCATGAGGCTACTCCCTGCTGGCGAAATCCTTTTGAATCCGGAAGCGGCTGATACCATTGCCCCATGGCCCGGTACGGTTTTGGATACCCCGGAGGCGGCTGGGGAGGAGAGTAGGGTGTGGAGCAACCGGTTGCCAGAAGAAGCATAAAGGCAAGGGCATAAGAACCCGTCTTTCCGAAAACAGAGTTGTGTACAGGATACTCCATCGGTTATTTCTGAAGGGCGAGCTTCAAGACCTCCAGCATTCTGTCAGTAAAATAAAAATGCATCTCCCGCTGAACTTTTTTAGGAATTTCATCAAGGTCTTTTTTATTCTGTTTGGGCAAAATCACCGTCTTGATTCCGGCCCGATGGGCAGCCAGAATCTTCTCCTTGATTCCTCCCACGGGAAGAACCTGGCCCCTCAGGGTGATTTCTCCGGTCATGGCCAGGTCTTTTTTGATGGTTCGATTCGAAAGGAGGGATACCAGTGCCGTGAGCATGGTCACTCCGGCAGAAGGGCCGTCTTTGGGAATGGCGCCGGCCGGAATATGGATATGAATATCCTGTTTTGAAAAAAAATCAGGATCCACACCCAGGGTTTTAGAATTGGCCCGGATAAAGCTCAGTGCCGCGTTGGCCGATTCTTTCATTACATTTCCCAACTGGCCGGTCAGGGTCAACTCTTTTTTTCCTTTCATGGCAGTGGCCTCGACAAAAAGAAGATCCCCTCCGGCCTGGGTCCAGGCAAGTCCGATTGCAACTCCGGGAGTGTCGATCCGGGCGTTTTCTTCAGCCGTATATCGAATGGATCCGATATACTTGGAGATATCCTTGATGGTAAGAGAAATTGCCTCAGATTCTCCTCCGGCGATTTTACTGGCGATTCCCCGGCAGATGGTGGCAATTTCCCTTTCCAGATTCCTCAGCCCCGCCTCCCGGGTATATCCTGAAATAATTCGTTTGACGACTCCTTTTGAAAATGCAATCCGGCCCGGCTTGAGGCCATGGGCCTCAAGCTGCCTGGGGATCAGGAATCGATTGGCGATTTTGATTTTTTCATCTTCCGTGTATCCCAACAGGTGAATGACTTCCATTCGATCCAGAAGCGCCGGAGGGATCGTATCCAGAATATTGGCTGTTGTGATGAACATGACCCTGGAAAGGTCAAAGGGGACGTCCAGATAATGATCCGAGAAGGAAAAGTTCTGTTCCGGATCCAGGACTTCCAGGAGGGCTGAAGACGGATCTCCCCGGAAATCGCTTCCAAGCTTGTCGATTTCATCAAGCATGAAAACCGGATTATTCGACTCGCATCGTCGAATCCCCTGGATAATCCTTCCGGGAAGGGCGCCCACATACGTCCTCCGGTGTCCCCTGATCTCCGCTTCATCTCTGACGCCCCCTAAGGAAATCCGTACGAATTTACGGCCGATGGCCCTGGCGATTGAACGCCCCAGGGACGTTTTTCCGGTTCCAGGAGGGCCGGCAAAACAGAGGATCGGACCCTTTGA
>JBFMEI010000453.1:0-1848 GCA_040753295.1 Thermodesulfobacteriota bacterium
GGATAATAGAAAGATACCCCAGTAGATCATTGCTTTTTCATGGAATAGCCGGTGAGGGGCACGAAGAGGACGCCGCAGATCTGATCTGTAGTCAGATCATTCCCTTTTTTGGTGATAAGAACAAGGTTCTGATAACTGAAGGGGTTTCCCAGGGGAAGGATCAATTTTCCGTTTTCGGCAAGCTGTTTCAGAATCGGGGGGGGAACATGGTCGACTGCAGCAGTGATCATGACGGCATCAAAAGGCTGTCTCTCCTGCCACCCGAAATATCCATCCCCATGCCGTATTTTAATATTTGAAAAATCAAGAGATGTCAATATCTTGGAAGCATTTTCATAAAGTGTTTTCTTAATCTCGATGGTATAGACGGATCTGGTGATTTTGGAAAGAATCGCCGCCTGATAGCCGGAGCCGGTTCCAATTTCAAGAACCCGGGAGGATTCGTTAAGCTTCAGTTTTTCGGTCATGAGTGCAACGATGTAGGGCTGGGATATGGTCTGCCCTTCTCCGATGGGAAGAGGATAATCTCCATATGCCCGATGCCGAATCGATTCCGGCACAAAGAGATGTCTGGGGACTTCTCTCATGGCGCGAAGGATTATTTTATCGGTAATCCCCCGGCTTTCGATCTGCTCCTTTACCATCTTTTCCCGTTCTTTCTGGAGCGCCGGCGAGTCGATCAAATTTTCACAAAATCCGGAGATGGGAATTGCATGTAAAAAGATGATGAGAAGAAGTGTCTGTTTCATTACCAAAGTCCCTTTGCCCGTGGACAAATCTGATGTTTTGTGGTTTGATTTATCGGGAATACGCTATTTTTATCAGTTTTGGGATTTTTTAAAAAGGATTTTTAATCGAAAAATCGCTAAATGGGATCCGGATACCGCTTCAGGTAAAATGCGCTCCTTTGTTTTCAGAATCAGATCCTGCTGGATCCTCGGGCTGATTTCAGCCGGGATTTTGGCCGGTCTGCTGTCAATCCGCTCCGGGCTTTTTCAAAAAGCCTTGGACTTAACAACCCATCAACCTCCTGCATCTTCAATTCTTCTATCTGAGAAAGAGACATGGATGAATGTCTTCCAGGATGATCGAAAAATCGGGTTTTCGCAGACAAGAGTGACCCGGAAGGATCAGGGGTATCAGCTCGATCAGATCCTTGACATCACGGTCAATACCATGGGTCTGGTTCAGCAGATTCGAATGAAGACGCAGGGGATTCTGCAGCAGGATCTTTCCATCGAATCCTTCCGGACAGAAATGAATTCCGGACGCTTTTCGTTTTTTGCATCAGGAAAAATAACCGGAAAGCTGCTGCACCTATCTGTTCGAAATTCAGGAGAGGAACGAAATTATGAAGTTCCATTAAAAACAAGACCTTATCTTCCATCAGGAGTTTTTCATGCGGCGATTGTCCAGGGGCTCGCGCCTGGAGAAGAAAAGTCCTTTCCAGTTTTCGACCTGACCACCATGGCAGAGATCCCGGCAGTCATGAAAGTCGTTGGAAAAGAGAATATAATGAATATGGGTGCGTTAAAAGCAGCAACCAGGGTTACCCTCACCTATAAGGGGGCTTCTCAGTTTGCCTGGATCGATGAAGAAGGAGGGGTGCTCAGGGAGGAAGGGCTGCTCGGGATGCGTCTTGAGAAGACCGACCGATCGGATGCGCTGTCCGGCTGGGCCGCACTCCCTTCCCGGGATCTGACCCGGATTGCTTCAGTCCCTGCAGAAGGGAATATCCGGAATCTTCACGACCGTAGAGAATTGATCATCGAAATTTCAGGGATCGCTTCTTCGGAGTTGAAACTGGATGGAGGGAGGCAGAAGATTTCAGGGAACCGATTGAGCATC
>JBFMEI010000454.1:0-1841 GCA_040753295.1 Thermodesulfobacteriota bacterium
TCCGGAAAGATATCATTTCCGGAGTTCTACCCGGCGAATATCAAGAAGCGATGGAAAACGTTCGATCCCGAAAGGAGGATGAACGGCAAACACTCATTGATATTCTCAAGAGAAGGGCGCAATCCCTGAATATTGATGTCAGGATCATGCCGGATCCTGCATCCGTTATCCATGCCCTCAGAGAACTGGTTATAAATCGGGAGCCGGAATGGGGCGACCGGAAAGGGGTGGTAGCATGGAAACACCCGCTTGTCGAGGCCATGGACTTAAAGAATGCCCTTGCTTCGGTTCATTCCCCGGTTCGTATCGCCGAGGAGAAATGCACGGATGAAGACCGTATCCTCTTCAGGAAGGATGCGGGAGAGGCGTTACTGGGTGTGACTTCTGCGGAATACTGCGTGGCAGAGAGTGCGACGCTGGTGATCAGATCAAGGCCCGGACATCCCCGGAGCGCGTCCCTGCTCCCCACTCTCCATGCAGCAATTATCCGTGCGAACCGGATTCTGAAAAATACAAGAGAATTGTATGCGCTCTTTCACGCCGATAAAAGTGAGCTCGGAAATTCCACAATGCTGATCACCGGACCAAGCAAAACCGCGGACATCGAGGCCACACTGGTTCATGGCGCTCACGGCCCCCGGGAACTTCACCTTTTTATTTTGAGCGACGAACCCCGATCTGAAGAAAGGAGTTGATTCCATGAATCCAAATCCTCCTACCCGGGAAGAAGCATTCGAGCTGCTTTCCGAATATAATCAACGCGACAGCCTTATCAAACATGCCCTGGCGGTGGAAGGCGTCATGAGATACTTTGCACGGAAGATGGGAGAAGATGAAGAAAAGTGGGGCATTATTGGCCTGGTTCATGACCTTGACTATGAAAAGTTTCCTGAAGTGCATTGCAGGAAAACCGAAGAAATATTAGAGAGCAAAAAGTGGCCGAAGGATTATATCCGGGCGGTCATCAGCCATGGATGGGGAATCTGCGTAGACATCAAGCCTGAAACGACCATGGAAAAGGTTCTCTATGCCATCGATGAGCTCACGGGGCTTGTGGTTACATCGGCTCTGGTCAGGCCTTCAAAGAGCGTAATGGACCTGGAAGCAAAGTCGGTTAAAAAAAAATGGAAGGATAAACGCTTTGCCGCCGGAGTGAATCGAGAGGTCATCGAAAAAGGGGCGGCAATGCTGGGGGTGGAGTTGACGGATCTGATTACGGATACCATCATGGGAATGAGGGAGGTAGCGGATTCCATCGGATTAAAATAACACCTTCATCTAAAGAGGCTTATCGGGCGATACGACCCGCGTCCCGTGAATGAATCCGGAAGAATACGGACTTTGAACCGGGCATAAGGAAAAAAGGATGGTCGATGCTCCCGGATCTCCGGCCTGGGCCGTTTGTTCGGAAATGGATTTAAGAGCCTCTTTTTTACCCACAAGTGCCGTCCCTGCAATATCCAGTTTGCTTTCACTGGAGACCACGGCAGTCTCCCCTTCAATGCGGCCGCCGGTTAGAATAACTCTGGACCGGAGGGCATAAAGGGTCTCCTCCTTGGAATAAAACTCGCTGTTTTCGATCTGGACCGTAGAATCCAGAATCCTGATTTTTTGGGCGCTGGAGTTTTTCACGATCACGTCGCTGCATTCGGAAATTTCAATCCGGTCATAGGTTCCCTCATACGTTACCCCTTGCTGCCCGCTGCATCGGACAGATCCCTGTGAAGGATTCTTTTCCTTGCGAGGCTGTGCAGCCTTGGCTTTGTTGATATGGTTGAATATCAGGGCGGTAATCGCTTCGGGGCATTCCCTGATCGGCACATGTCCGATCTCTTTGAGAA
>JBFMEI010000455.1:0-1841 GCA_040753295.1 Thermodesulfobacteriota bacterium
CCGTTTGACGCCGCGCAGTTCGTCACGGCTTCCAAAGCTTTTTTTACACTGGTGTTATCCCGGCGTTTTCGAATTTCACGAAGCCGTGCGATCTGTTCATCACGAACCTGGGATGGTACTTCCAGTACCTCCAAATCGGATTTTTCATCGATCCGGTATTTATTGACACCCACAATCACATCTTTTCCCTGGTCGATTCGGGCCTGTCTCCGTGCCGCAACTTCCTCAATTCTCAGCTTCGGCATTCCGGTTTCAATGGCCTTGGCCATTCCCCCCAGTTCCTCTACCTCCTGACTCACTTTTCCGGCAGATTTGACGATCTCGCCGGTGAGCGCCTCAACAAAATAGGAGCCCCCCAGAGGATCGACCACATGACATACCTGAGACTCCTCCTGAACAATCAACTGGGTATTTCTTGAAATCCGGGCTGAAAAATCCGTGGGCAGCCCCACGGCTTCATCAAATGAATTGGTGTGAAGCGACTGGGTTCCCCCTAAAACAGCCGCCAGGCATTCAAGCGTGGTCCGAATGATATTGTTATAGGGATCCTGCTCCGTCAAGCTCCATCCGGAAGTCTGAACATGCATTCGAAGCATGGAGGATTGGGGGTTTTTCGGGTTAAATTTTTTAATCAGTTCATGCCAGAGAAATCGAGCGGCCCTCAGCATTGCGATTTCCATGAAAAAATTCATTCCCACACCAAAGAAAAAGGAGAGTCGTGGTGCAAATTCATCAATTCCCAATCCGGCATTCAGAGCCGCTCGGACATATTCAAGACCGTCAGCCAGAGTAAATGCCGCCTGCAATACCGAGTCTGCTCCAGCTTCCATCATATGATATCCGCTGATGCTTACGGTATTATATTTGGGCATTTTCCGGCTGCAGTATCCGATGATATCGGATACGATTCTCATGGAGGGTTCAGGAGGAAAAATATAGGTGTTTCGGGTTAAATACTCTTTTAAAATGTCGTTCTGGATCGTTCCGGTAAGCTGTTCCTGCTTGACTCCCTGTTCTTCTGCAGCCACAATATATCCGGCCAGTACCGGAAGCACGGCGCCGTTCATGGTCATTGAAACCGACATCTTCTCCAAAGGGATCCCGTCAAATAAAATCTTCATGTCTTCCACGGAATCCACGGCAACACCGGCCTTTCCGACATCTCCGGCGACACGGGGATGATCCGAATCGTAACCCCGATGCGTGGCCAGGTCAAAGGCGACGCTAAGGCCCATCTGTCCGGCTGCCAGGTTTCGGCGGAAAAACGCATTGGTTTCCTTTGCCGTGCTGAACCCGGCATACTGCCGGATGGTCCATGGACGGTTGGTATACATGGAGGCTTTAACTCCCCGGACATATGGCGCCAAACCCGGGATCGTATCCAGATGCTCCAGGTTTTCCAGGTCTTCTTTTACATAAAGAGGTTTTACAGCGATCCCTTCCGGGGTTTGCCACACCAGTCTATCCCAAGTTCCTCCCTTCAACTCTCGAGCTACCAGATCTTGCCACTTTTTAATTCCATCCGATCCTGAACCCATAACCCGCTCCCCTTTCAGTCTGCGTCTTAAAAAATGATTCTATGATTCCCCTGATTTATTCCATCAGTGCTGATAGAGTTTATATTCGGTTTTCGAGCCTGTGAGATCATCGATTAACGCCTGAATCTTTTTACGTTCCGGATGATTGAACCAGGCACTCCATTCCTCAGCCGAGCGCCATGTGCTGATGACCAGGTATTCCTCCGGATTATCGCAGCTTCTCAGCGTTTCTCCGTAGATATATCCCGGCTGCGTCAGTGCAATGGATCTGAGCTGGTCGAGAAAGGGTTTGATATCCTCGAC
>JBFMEI010000456.1:0-1824 GCA_040753295.1 Thermodesulfobacteriota bacterium
AAAATTGTTTTCCCAAAAGCCCCCGTGGTCGAATCACCAGAATCAATACCAGTAAAATAAAGCTGAAGGCATCTTTATATCCGGCATCAAACAGGACAGAGGCAAAATTTTCCACAATGCCGAGCAGCAAACCGCCCAGAATCGCTCCGGGGATGCTTCCCAATCCCCCCAGGACAACGACCACAAAGGATTTCATGGTATAGGATGAGCCGACGATGGGGGAGAATGAATGGATGATGCTGATCAACGAGCCGGCCATCCCTGCCATTCCCGCTCCGATGCCGAACGTAACAGCATATACTTTCAGGACATCCACGCCGACCAATCCTGCGGCGTCCTTATCAAAGCTTGTCGCTTTGATGGCATTTCCATATTTGGTTTTACTTAAGAAGAGGTGGAGGAGGAGAGTAAGGAATAACGCGAAGAAAAAAACACCGGTCCGGGCGTAAGGAATCTTTACGCTTCCGAGTTCCCAGCCGAGTCCCGAATACCATGGAGATACCAATCGCAGATCTGCAGTAAAAAAAAGAAGGTTTGCGTTCACCAATACAAGATCGAGTCCGAAGGTCAGGATCAGGGTCATAAAAACCGATCCTTCAATTACGCGATTGATGAGAACCCTCTGGATAAGATACCCGAAACAAAAAAGGAGAACTCCGCTGACCGGGACCGTGAGAAAGGGGTCGATGCCCAAAACGGCAAACAGGGTGAAGGTCAGATAGGCTCCGATGATCACCATGCTTCCATGGGCAAGGTTGATCAGATTCATGACGCCCCATATGATGGAAAATCCTATGGCAGCGCAGGCATAGACCCCTCCTCCTAAAATCCCGTTGACAAGAACCTGAAAGAAAAGCACGGTTTATTTTGAATCAGGAATCGGATAGACGAGATTGCCTTCCGCCCCACTTTTCGGATGGACGACAACCGGTTTTCCGTTTTGGAGCTGAATAACGGCCATGGTTTTTCCGATGTTCATCCCCTTTTCGTTGAATTTAATCCGCCCGTAAAAAGTCATGATATCTGTTTTCGCAATGGCATCTCTTACAGTTTGAGGATCGGCGACTCCCACTTTCTGTAACGCATGATGATAAACCAGCAGAGCAGCCGCTGATTGAGGCGGATGGTAATCCGGTTTATATCCGTATTCTTTCTCAAAAATCTTTGCAAATTCGGATGCGGTATAACCGAACACTTCATCCTTCCAGGGCATATTGGCGCTCCACTGGATCGGTTCAAGAAGATATTCGGCATCTTTTTGAAGGGCCTCAATAAAACCCGGAAGTGTCGGCCCAAGCAGCAGGCCGAACATCTTTGTTTTCAAACCCATTTCTTTTGCCTGTTTGACCAAAAGGATCATATCCGCGGTATATCCGGCGGTGAGAAGAATGTCGGGTTTTTTTTCGCGAACCGCTGCCAGCATCGATGAAAGATCCTTGGTTCCGGTCGGATATTTTTCTTTGTAGACCACCTCGATCCCATGCCCTTTTGCCTGTTCGGCTGCTCCGTCCATCCCGAGCTGCGGGAAAAGAGCATTCTCATTAATGAGGGCAATGGTTTTCGGGCGTGGCGTTAAGCCGGCTGCCATGTCGAGGATTCCACTGGTATATTGGTCCACGGTATTTAATGTTGCAAAAAGATATTTATATCCCCTTTCAAAAATCGTTGTCGCGGCGCCATGAGCTTCAACCATGGGGATTTGATATTTTTCAGCAACGGAACTTGCCGGAAAAGTGCAGGAGCTGCTGTAAGGTCCCAGCAGATATTTAATCCCGTCTTCAACGATCAATTTTTCGACAAGCCGGGCCGCGGTTTTTGGGTCGC
>JBFMEI010000457.1:0-1824 GCA_040753295.1 Thermodesulfobacteriota bacterium
TATTTCCGGATTCGAATCTTTTTGCCAGCTCCTTTTTCATATCCTCATGATTGACAAAAAACTGCAGCACCGGAGGATGAAAATAGCTCTGGAGGATGCAGTAGGAACAATCCATGATGCAGAACGTGCCGATATGAAGAATGGTATATCCACAGCATTGATATTCCCGGGTCCCCGGGCATTTTTTGACAAATGAGCCTCTGTTGGAAAGAAGAATCAGGGTTTTCTTCCCTTCTTCAATAGGATCAGGGGCACTCAGAATCTCTTTGAATACGGCATCCGGGCTGTGAATCACCCGAGCTTTCAGATTCAGGTTTTTTTCAATCTCGGGAATGATCCGCGCATCCTGAGCATCGTGAAGAAGATAAAGCCTGGAAATGGACATGGGAGCCGCCGATCAGGTGATTCCGGTAAAATCAAGACTCATTTTGACCTGGAATTTTTCGATCCGCTTGAAGATCTCCTTGAGCATGCTCTGTTCGATATGGGAAAGCTTTTTTGGATTGATATGATTATCCGGCTTCCGGTTTTCTTCGATCACCGCATTCACCTGTCGCAAAAACCGGAGCTGCATCATGAAGGAATACGCCTGATCCAATTCGCTGAAGTCGCTCCAGGAAAGAACCTTCTGATCGTAAAGGCGCTGGAGGCGTTCTTGGGTGTTCGTTTCGGTGATTTTATGGCGCAAGGCATAGATCCGGGCAAAGTCCACAACAGGGAGCATGGCGTTTTTGATATCAAATGTGTCACGATGTTCCCCCTTCGACTCCACGACAAAACTTCTGAAAAATCCGATGGGAGGCCGGATGTGCAGAGCGTTTTCCGTGAGATACCGGAAAAAGCCGGACCAGTCTCCCAGATAATCAAAGAGATGCGTTTTGAGTTCTTTGATGAGGTCCGTGTCTCCATACCCGAAGCGAAAGTCAAAAAATATGCTCGAACGAAGAAGATCTTCCGGTTCCACGGCATCCACCCATGATGAAAAATATTTTTTCCAGGTCGAAATGGGGCGGCACCATCTTTGATTCCTGGCCATGATCCCTCCTTCGCAAAAGGAGTATCCGGCCTGGTCAAGCCATGTACATACTTTGTCACCCAGTTGCAGAAAATAGTCCGAAACCTTATCCTTTAACGGTCCGGAAACATCTTCGTAAACCAGGGCGTTGTCCTGGTCGGTCTTGAGGGTCTGCTCTTTTCTTCCTTCACTCCCCATGATCATGAAGGCGAACCGGCATGGAGGGGGGCCGATATCCATGAGAGCGAATTCGATGATCTTCTTGAGGATGGCATCGGAGATGGTGGTGATCAAACGGTTGACGATTCGGGACTTGACTCCACCGCTGATCAGGTTCTTGATCAATCGGGGGAGGCGGCTGTGCTTGTCCTGGATTTCGTATATATTTCCCGCACTATTGATTTCCCGGATGAGAAGCAAAGGGGAATGCCCCTGAGCATTGAGGAGATCACGATTGGTGACCACTCCCGTCACATTCCCTTTTCCATCGGTTAATGCAAGATGTTTAACATTTCTCTCCATCATCACCATCAGGGCTTCAAAAACCAGGGCCTGCATGGGAACAGAAGTAAGGGGTGAAGACATGATCTCGGATACGGGTCTGTGGATGTCCAATCCTCCTGCAATGGCTTTTGTTCTGAAATCATTATCGGTCACAATCCCAACAAATTCTCCGTTTGTGGCTTGAATGAAGATGGAACTGCACTTTTTCTCGGTCATGATAGATGCAGCCTTCTGAATGGAAACATCCCACGGACAGAAGACCAGATCGGCATTGGCATAACTGGAAACCGGTTCGTTGAAAAACT
>JBFMEI010000458.1:0-1819 GCA_040753295.1 Thermodesulfobacteriota bacterium
AGCAAACCGTGTCAATAATCGATAAACATAAAACAATTTCGGATTTCGAATTTTCCTTAAACGATCGACCAGACAGACCGAAATGGAGAAGGTTTTGAAAGCGAGGTTTGAAACTTTTCGGGAAAAGAGAGCCGATAGGTTTTGGGAGAAATATTTGAGCTGCTTCTGTTTTAAAAATGATTTTTTCCTTAACTTTCAATTTTGAACTTTGAATTTTGAACTTTTTAAAATTTGATATCAGACCAGACAGACTAAATAGACTAAATAGACCAGACAGACCAGATAGACCAGACAGACCGGGAATATGAAAATCAAATCCGATCAACGAGAGTTCAAACGAAAAGGCATTGACTTTCAAGCCGATATTCTTTTCCCGAAGGATGAGCCGGATCATCCCCCGGACCGGGTCATGCTGGTGGATATCTCAGGAGGGGGAGTCAAATTTGCCACCACCCAGGGCGGGTTCTATCACCTGGATCAGATGATTGAAATCCGGATCCTCTTTCCGGAAGTCGGGGATGTCAGGGCCCGCATGAGGGGCCTGGGAAAAGTGGTTCGTCTTGAACCGCCTGACCGATCCGAGATCCATGACCCCTCCTGGAGCATGATGGTAGCCATCACTCTGGATATCCCGCTCCGCCTGGAAAGGATGTAGAGACCGTATGACCCGATCCGAATATCGGCGCTATAACAGCTTTTCGGGTAAAATCCGGGTGGCTTTTTTCTTTTTGTCGATCATCCCGTATCTTCTCGCCATTTATCTCTTCTGGAAAGAGAAGATTCAGATGACGGAGATGATTCTGCTTTTTTCCCCCCTTATTCTATTCAGTATCCTGACCGGCTTTTCCATCATCCGGAGATCGGCGGACCAGCTCGGGAATCTGGCAGACCAGACGCGGCAGGTGGATACCGGAGAAAATCGGAACCCGGTCCGGACCAATCATACGGATCAGGAGTTAAATGACATCGCCACCCATTTCAATTCGCTTTTCTCCAGGCTCCAGAACGCCAATATTGAAATCCGCGAGCAGTCGATTCAGCTCTTAAGCTATGCCAAGGATTTAAGCGAATCGTATCAGCGCACGGAGAAAGAGAAAAAGCTGCGTGATCGGCTCAGCCGCTATGTCCGCAAGGATCTGGTTGAAAAGATATTAAATTCCAGGGAAAGCGGATTTTTTGAAAATGAACGCCGGGAAGTCACGGTCCTTTTTGCCGATATCCGGGGATTTACGGCCATTTCCGAACGGATGAATGCCGAAGAGCTGGTCTTTATCCTGAATCAATTTCTGACCCGGATGACCCAGGTGGTTTTCAGGTATAACGGCGTCCTCGATAAATTCATCGGAGATGAAATCATGGCGGTCTTCGGACTTCTCCCTTCTGACGGAAACGGCGCCGAAGATGCTGTCAAGGCCGCCCTCGAGATGCAGCAGGCTGCCGAAAAAATGACGCAGGAAAGACTCCAAAAAGGAGAGGAAACCTTTTCCATCGGGATCGGCATCAATACCGGAACCGCTGCGCTGGGAAACATCGGCTACGAAGGGAGAATGGATTATACGGTCATCGGGGACAGCGTGAATGTGGCGGCCAGCCTGCAGCAGGCAACCGAGGGGGGGCAGATTTTCATCGGCCGGGAGACCTTCAGCCATGTCACCGGCCGTTTCCGTATTCAGGAAAGACCTTATCTTTTGATTAAAAACCGGACCGAACCTTTGACCTGCTATGAAGTATTACCGGTCAGCACCTGACTGATAAATAAGGAAATCCTTAAAGATTAAAACGCTCAATTCAGGTAAAACGTACGTAATTTCAGACTTCC
>JBFMEI010000459.1:0-1813 GCA_040753295.1 Thermodesulfobacteriota bacterium
GTCTTCAAGAAGCTGAGATGTGGAGATCAGTTCGGAGTATAGTTTTTTGGAAAATAGGAATCCGGTGGACTGATAATTGATCAGGTAGAGACAGCATTTAAGGTAATCATAAGAAAAAATTTTGACCTTTTCTATGAAGGAAATATCGCAGGTGGTATGTTTCACGTCGACACCAGAGATCATATTGATTTTATCCTATATCGTTCATGAAGACGGTCAAAGCAGATCGTAAGCCGAATTCTGTCCCCGGATCAGGTTGCCCTGCTCCGGATGACGGCCATTCCTCTGGAGGCGAAGGTTCCCCCTTCGCCTTTTGCGACCGACCCGGGAACTCAGGCGGGCAGCCCTCAATCGTTCCCCTATTTGGTCTTGCACCGGGTGGGGTTTACCGAGCTTCCCCGGTCACCCGGGGAACTGGTGCGCTCTTACCGCACCGTTTCACCCTTGCTCCCGCGTCCCCGGAAGGGCTGCGGAAGCGGTTTACTTTCTGTTGCACTTTCCTTCGCGTTGCCGCGACTCCCCGTTAGGGAGCACCCTGCCCTGCGGTGTTCGGACTTTCCTCCGGATCGTTTCTCTCGATCCGGCGGCCGTCTGATCTGCTTCAACCGGATTTTGAAGCCTGACTTGGTTGACGATCATTTCAGGGTTAAACCGTCTGACCGACTTCCCAGTATATCATTCTTTGACAATGCGGGCAAAATGCCAGATCGTCTTTTTGCTGAAGTTCGTTATACATCTGGGGAGGGATGTTTAAATTACACCCGAAACAGACATAGTTTTTCACCGGTACGACCACCGTGGTCCCCATTCTGTTCTTAATGACCAGATATTTTTTATGCAGTGTTGCATCAACGGTTTGGAGAATCTGTTGTTGAACGGCTGAAAGCCGGGATAGAGATTCCTCTCCTTGCTTCTTTTCCTGATCGATGAGTCCTTTCTCCTTTTCCGTTTCCCTGAGAATGAGCTTCTGTTCCTCCTTTTTCTTCCCGACAGCCCTCTCCGCCTCATCAATTTTTTCAAGTCGTTCTAGCATGGCATCTTCAAGGATCGCGATTTTGGCTTTTTGATCCTCGATCTCTTTTAAAATGGCCTGATATTCCCGGTTTGTCTTGACAGCACGAAGGGTGTTTTCGCTTTTCTTTATCCGTTCGTTGTTCGTCTGGACATCCGATTCCATGGACCGATATTCTTTTCGGAGTTCGGCAACCGCCTGAATATCGTTATTCAGTTCAACTTCAAAATCTTTAAGCCGTTTGTCGATTTCGATCCTTTGCTGTTCCATTTTCTCGATTAAAAGGCGGGTCTGTTCGAATTCGATCTCGTTGTTTTGAAGTAAAATCAGATTTCGCAGTTTTTCGTTCATCGGATAAGCCTTGTATTCAATTGATGGAACCGGTTTGGAATTCTGTTAAGGTTAAACATGGGTATATGCAGTTGTCGGGTTTGCTGAAGATGCAAGGAAGAGGGTGTGCGATATCCATATGAATTTATTATTGTTAACCCCCTTGTCATTATTTAAGACGCTCAATGTTGGTATTTCTTTGATCAATTCTTTGTCATAGGTTAACATGCGCAATTTAGGTCAGAATCGATGGAACAGGAAACGATTCGGCCGGAGGAGTACTTCTTGAGGAAGTTGACGGTTCGAATGGGCCCACCTGGGTTCGAACCAGGGACCGACCGGTTATGAGCCGGTGGCTCTTCCAGCTGAGCTATGGGCCCATGAGATCTAACTGTAATCCTGTTACCTCGTGGAGATCTTTTTGTCAAGCGTCTAACTTTCGATGAAGCCCTTCAGCTTACGGCTCCGGGT
>JBFMEI010000460.1:0-1805 GCA_040753295.1 Thermodesulfobacteriota bacterium
CTTCTCACCAAGCCCGGATTATCCAGAAAAATCATTACCCTTCTTCTGGTCTCCTCGGTTATTCCCCTTTGTGTTCTGACCTTTATTTATTTTGCCTTTTATTTCCAGTCTCAAAAATACCGGGTCATGGATATTGAACAGGAAATCGGAAAGGTGGTTTCCATCAATATCTCCGCCTATCTTAAAAAGATATTGGGACAAATCCAATTTACCGCAGCAACCGCTGCTCTGGATATGAAAAAAATCAAGGAGCTGAATACGCTCTCGGATCTTCTCCTTGACCAGATGTCGGAGCTGGATGAGATCACGTTCATCGATCTGAAAGGAAATGAGGTCAGCAAGTTTTCAAAATTTTATTCTTTTCGTCCGTTTGAGCTGAAAAATGTCGCTTCAGACCTTCCTTTTCAGCTTTCCCGAAACGGAGAAATCAATATCGGGCCCGTGGAGATCCGTCCATTCAGCCGATTTCCCGTTATTCCCATGACGGTTCCGGTTCTTGACCTTCAGGATAAAGTTGTGGGTGTAATGGCTGCCGGCGTAAACATTCAAAAAATGTGGGAATTTATTTCAAAACATCATATCGGTGAAAACCGATACGCTTATGTGGTAGATTCCAAAGGGATTTTGATTGCCTTTGAAGATCCTTCCTCAGTCCTTCAGAAAATGGATTTGTCCATGATTCCGGGGGTCAGCCGGTTTATCAATGGAAATACCGGAGTATTCGAATACAAAGGATTGAACGGGGAGAAGGTGATCGGAGCGGTAGCATCCATTCCATTAACCGGATGGGGCGTTCTTGTTGAAGAGACGGCGAGCGCTGCATTCAAAGATCTCCGACTTCTGACGAAAATCTTTTTCGGAATCTTTCTGGTTACCATTTTCCTGGCCATATTCTTTGGGCTGCGCTTCAGCCATCGATTCATCCTCAGCCCTGTTACATTACTGAAGAAAGAGGTTGAAGCGATATCAACCGGAGATTTTGACCGAAAAATATTAATGGAAAGTTCAGATGAACTTGGACGTCTTGCTTATCATCTCAACCTGATGACCGATACCCTGAACAGCACCACGGTCTCCCGGAACCGCCTCATCGAAGAGATCGCAGAGCGGAAAAAAGTCGAGGCCACCCTTCAAAAAAGCGAAGCCACACTCAAAGGAATCTTCAGGGCAGCGCCGATCGGAATCGGGTTGATCGTGGATCGTACCATGCATTGGATCAACGACACCATGTGTGACATGACCGGCTACACTTATGGAGAATTGGCTTATCAGAGTGCCCGGATCCTCTATCTCACAGAAGAGGAATTCGAGAGGGTCGGAAAGATCAAGAGGGAACAGCTCGATAAAAAAGGGACCGGAAGCGTTGAAACCCGATGGATACGGAAAGACGGCCGTATCATCGATGTTCTTTTAAGCTGGGCTCGAATCCATGCAGACAATGGGTCTGCGGGCGAGACCTTCACGGTTCTTGACATTACTGAAAAAAAGCAGGCGGAAGAAGAGAAGCAGAAACTGGAGTCGAGGCTTCAACAGGCCCAGAAAATGGAAGCTATCGGAACCCTTGCCGGCGGCATCGCCCATGATTTTAATAACATTCTCGGAATCATCTTAGGAAACGCGGAACTGGGGATGGAAGATATCCCCAAATGGCATCCGGGGAGGCGTAATCTTGAAGAGATTCGAACCGCCAGTCTAAGAGCAAAAGATGTGGTTCGCCATCTCTTGAGCTTTGCCCGAAAATCGGAATACCGGCATCAGGTCATCCATATCATCCCGGTGATTGAAGAAACGCTCTCCCTTCTCCG
>JBFMEI010000461.1:0-1804 GCA_040753295.1 Thermodesulfobacteriota bacterium
TCACTATAAATTACTACTTTTATAAATAAATCAATATGATAATAAATATTATATAAAGTATTTATTTAATAATAAGATTGCAAAGGAGATATAGATGAATCCGCACGGTTCAGATGACAATTCATATTTAACGACACGTCGCCAATTTCTTGCTGCCGCTGCCGTCACTGCTGCAGCAACCCTCTTCCCCGTATTATCTCCGGATTCACAGGCATCCGGTATGCACAACCTCCCTCCCCTTCCTTACCCTGAAAATGGTTTGGAACCTGTGATAACTTCCAAAACCGTCGGATTTCATTACGGCAAGCATCACCGCGGATATGCAGAAAATTTGAGCAGACTGATTGCCGGATCGGAATTCAGCGATTTGCCTCTTGACAAGATCATCATCATGACTGCCGGAAAGCCTGAAAAAGCTGCGATTTTCAACAACGCCGCACAAACCTGGAATCACAATTTTTACTGGAACAGTTTGAAAGCCAACAGCAATCCCATGCCGCCGGAAGAATTAAAGAAAAAAATAGAAGCCTCTTTCGGAAGCCTGGAAGAGTGCAAAAAACAGTTCGCAAATGCCGCAATGACCCAATTTGCCAGCGGATGGGCATGGCTTGTCACCGATGGCGTCAGGCTTCAAATCATGAAAACCGGTAATGCCGACAATCCCCTCCTCCTCGGACTTAAGCCGCTATTGACCATTGACGTATGGGAACACGCCTATTATCTCGATTATCAAAACCGGCGCGGTGATTATATCAATGCGATTCTTGATCACCTTATCAATTGGGATTTTGCCGCTGAAAATTTGAAACGAATATAGTTCATAGAGTCATCCGGCGATCGAAAGGCAACCCATGTCTGCTCTCGAACACTTCGAACAGTCTCTGACCCGGTCCGAACGGAAGCTTGTTTCAACCTTTACGACTCCATACCAAATCCAGAAATTTCTGGATACCATTCACTACAGCAGTGAAGAAATCTACCGCTCCCCCCTCCGGGTGCTGAAAGAGCGGATCGGACACTGTTTTGATGGTGCCCTCTTTGCGGCTGCCCTTTTTCGAAGAATCGGATATCCTTCGCTGATTTTAGATATGCTTCCCAGCCGGCGCGACGACGACCATCTTCTCGCACTCTATCGGATTAACGGATACTGGGGTGCGGTTGCGAAATCCAACTTTTCAGGATTGCGGTACCGGGAACCGATTTTTAGAAACTTAAGAGAGCTGGTCCTCTCCTACTTCGAGCAATACTTCAATCTGGCACGGGAAAAAACCTTGAGAGGATATACCCGTCCTCTTGATTTAAAATCTTTTGACCGATACTATTGGATGACCCGGGATGAGCCTCTTGAACTGATTGCTGATCATCTCGATTCTATTCGCCGGTTCTCCCTGCTGACCCGATCGATGATTTCAAGGCTCTCTCCTGTGGACGACCGTTCCTATAAAACCGGACTCATGGGTGCTGACCGTAAAGGTCTTTTCAAACTCAAAGGATCCTCATCGCTTGATTAAAACCGACGTCGGGAGCGAAGGAAGGGAGGAGGGAAAATGTTTTCCAAACTCGAGATTCTTGAAATCGCGATCCGATTGGAAGAAAACGGAGAAAAACGATATGCGACAGCCGCCAGGGAAATCCGGCACCCGGCGCTACGCAATATCTGCGACTGGATGGCGACAGAAGAACAGAAACATGCCAAATTTTTTTCAGATCTGAAAAATAATCTGGAAGACCGGGGCGATGATCATCTGATTCATGAAATGAGCAGCGCTCTGGTAAACGATTATATCGGGAATCAAACATTCTC
>JBFMEI010000462.1:0-1804 GCA_040753295.1 Thermodesulfobacteriota bacterium
CTTCGGATCATGGATGAGGAAGTCCTGGTTGATATCGGGTATAAGTCCGAAGGGACCATTGCGTTGCGGGAATTCCGGACCCCTGCCGGAGAGCTGAACGTCAAAGTCGGTGATGTGGTGGATGTCTTCCTGGAAACTATGGAAGATAGTGATGATTTGATTGTCTTGTCCAAAGAGAAGGCCGATAAGATCAAGATCTGGGATGACCTGATGAAGATCTATGAAAATGGAGAGACAATCGAGGGAAGAGTCATCAAACGGATTAAGGGCGGATTGACGGTCGATATCGGGATTCTCGGATTTTTACCCGGCTCGCAGATCGACATCAAGCCGATCAGGGATCTCGATGGTCTGATTGGTAAAGTCCTGAAGATGAAAATCATCAAATTAAATAAAAAACGCGGCAATATCGTCTTATCCCGAAGATCCCTCCTGGAAGAGGAACGGGACAAAAAGAGAAAAGTTGCCCTGGAAACCATCGAGGAAGGCAAGCTGGTCAAAGGAATTGTCAAAAATATCACTGAATACGGAGCCTTTATTGACCTGGGCGGCATCGATGGCCTGCTGCACGTGACCGACATGTCCTGGGGGAGGGTCCGCCATCCTTCGGAATTATTCGTGGTCGGTGATGAAGTGGAAGTCATGGTTTTGAAATTTGACCAGGCCAATGAGCGAATCTCTCTCGGCCTGAAGCAAAAAACCCCTGATCCGTGGGAGAGGGTGGATGAAAAATACGTTATTGGCAGCCGCGTGCGCGGGAAAGTTGTCAGCCTGACCGATTACGGTGCTTTTGTCGAGCTGGAAGAAGGAGTCGAGGGTCTGATCCATGTTTCCGAAATGTCCTGGACCCGGAAAATCCGGCATCCTTCCCGCGTTGTAGCTATCGGTGAAATCGTCGAGGTGATCGTTCTGGATGTTGACAAGGAGAATAAGCGAATCTCCCTGGGTATGAAGCAGACCGAACCCAATCCCTGGCTGATCATCGAAAGCAAGTATCAGGTTGGATCGAAGATTACCGGACGGGTCCGGAATATAACCGATTTTGGTGCTTTCATTGAGCTTGAGGAAGGGGTCGATGGCCTGGTTCATATCTCTGATATTTCCTGGACCCAGCGGGTCAAACATCCTTCCGAGGTTCTGAAAAAGGGAGAGAAGATTGATGCCGTGATTTTGAGCATCGATACCCAGAATGAGCGGCTATCTCTTGGCATCAAACAGTTGCAGCCCGATCCCTGGTCCAAAGTGGAGGAAAAATATCCGGTAGGCAGCATCGTTCCCTGCAAGGTCCTGCGGTTAACCGATACCGGTGCAGTGGCTGAATTGGAAGGAGGCGTCGATGGCTTCATCCACGTGAGTGAGATGGGAGATGAATCGATCAGCAATCCCAAGCAGGTTCTGTCAGTCGGCGATGAGATCGTAGTTAAAATTATCCGGACCGATATCGAAGCCAGAAAAATTGGCCTCAGCATCAGGGGATATGAGGAATCAGCCCAGAGCGCTTCTCTGGAAGAGTATCGGAAACGCCAGAAAAACCAGCATGCTCATGCCGCCAGCGGGTCAGGAAATGATGCTCCGGCTTCCTCTCCTGCCCAGGAGGAGAAAGAGGAAGAGTCTTTATCCTCGTAAGATAACTCGAGGTTATCTATCAGCCAGTGGGCTTTTCTGCACAAGTGGTTGAAGATAACCCATCATTCAATTCGATATTCCATACTAAGGGCACCCTGGTAAAAAGGGTGCCCTTTTGTTCACTGTTCAGCAATGAAAAAAATTTTATCCAAAAGCATCGTAAATGGCCTTAAATCTT
>JBFMEI010000463.1:0-1782 GCA_040753295.1 Thermodesulfobacteriota bacterium
GTGGAACAGATCATCCACGCCCGAAAAATACGTGAAAAGGCACCGGATATTGAATTGGTACTGAAGCGCCTTCAGGCAATAAATCCTGAAGAACCGGTCGAAGCTGTCAGTAAAATAAGACCTTCAAGGATGAGTTCATCGGAAGAATTGCTTCTGAAACCCGAAGAGAGCGAACAGATTTCAGGTTATATTTCGAGGGGATTCCGTGTCTATTTCTTCGAATTTGAACCCTCCCCCATCCTTGCCGAACGGGGAATCAACGTCAACACTCTCCGATCCCGGTTCTCTGAAGTGGGTCAGCTCATCCATGCATCCCCCAGGCTGAAAGAATCGGGGGGTATCCTCTTTCAGTTTCTGGTAGCAACTCAAGCGGATGAAGCGCTTTTTAAATCATGGAACGCCGATGGTGTCGATTTTCGGCTTTTTGCCGGACCAGCCGAAGCACCCGGCGTTGTCGAAGCCAAACCCGCAGACTCCTCTTTGCCAACCGGGATCCCCGGTATGGGTATTCCCACCTCCACCCTGGTTCGGGTGGATCTGAGCCGGCTTGATGATCTCATGCGGATGATCGGAGAACTGGTTTTAAGCCGTTCGAGGCTTGAAGAGCACGTCAAGCGCCTGCGGCCGCGGCTTCCTTCCAAAGATCTCGACCCACTTGAAGAAACGAATCAAAGCATCGAACGGCAACTGCGTGATCTGAGAGAGGGGGTGATGCGGGTCCGCATGGTCCCCATCAGTGAAATTTTTGCCCGAATGCAGTTCGTGGTCCGGGATCTTGCTCAGGAGTGCGGGAAAAAAGTCCGCATCGAACTTTTTGGACAGGAGACGGAGGTCGATAAATTGCTGGTAGAACGGATGATGGACCCGCTACTTCATCTGGTGCGAAACGCCGTATCGCACGGCCTGGAATCTCCTGAAGAACGGACGGCAGCGAATAAATCCGAAGAAGGGAAAATCATACTTCGGGCTTCTACGGCAGGAGAACTGGTGGTGGTCGAAGTCGAAGATGACGGCAAAGGGCTTAACTATGAAAAAATAAAAGCCCGGGCAGAGGCTCTGGGACTGCCTTGGGTTGAAAAAGGAAGCGGCAGCCAAGCTCTTCTTGAAATTCTATGCATGCCGGGTTTTTCCACCCGGGAAGAAGCGGATCTGGGAAGCGGCCGAGGGGTAGGGCTTGCAGTGGTGCGAGATGCGGTTCAGGACCTGGGAGGATCAATCGATGTGCAAAGTGAGGTCGGGAAGGGAACCTGTTTTACCATTCGGCTCCCACTGACACTGGCCATTGCCGATGCCTTTATCACTGCAGTAGAGGGACGACTGTTTGCCGTTCCGCAAGCCCTGGTCAATGAAGTCATCGAATTTCAGGAAACAAACGTTGTTCGAATGGAAAATAACGAATTGATTCTTTACCGTGGGAATGCACTGACTCTCAAACGCCTTTCCCGCTTGTTGGGTGTCTCTGCTTTACCCAGGGAAATACGATATGCACTGGTTTTAGGAAACGGCCAGGGAAGAATGGGCATCGTCGTGGATCGGGTGATCAACCGCCGGGAGATCGTGATTCGGGCTGTGACGGATCCTCTGGTGCTGGTGCCCGGAATTACCGGCGCAACCGAATTGGGAGACGGCCGTGTCATTTTAATCCTTGATCCGGGAAAGATGATTCGGGGAACAAATTAGGAGGTCTGAAATGGAAGATCAAAAAGGAAAGTCCGAACATTATATCCTCTTTGAACTGGCAGGAACCACCTATGCAATCCGAAGCCGGGAGGTTCAGCAAAT
>JBFMEI010000464.1:0-1728 GCA_040753295.1 Thermodesulfobacteriota bacterium
AACCAGGCGGAAGCGATGCTTCAGGCAGCCCGGCATCGGAGCAAACAGGCTTCGGCGGGATTCGATGCCGCTACCGCTCAAAAATCCGACGCGCGGATTCTTGCTCCTTTTACCGGAAGAATTACACGAAAACTGATCCACCCCGGCGATCTATCCTCACCGGGAGCACCCTTACTGATCATCGAAAAAGAAGGGGGCTACGAGGCAGAGGTTCGGATTCCGGAACGATACATCCACC
Organism: Thermodesulfobacteriota bacterium; assembly: GCA_040753295.1. GTDB lineage: Bacteria > Desulfobacterota > Desulfobacteria > Desulfobacterales > UBA2156 > RBG-13-49-15. The sequence goes on from JBFMEI010000464.1 coordinate 239, forward strand.
GGGTGAAGCTGCAGCAGGGGGTCGATGTTTCGATTCCAGGCACCGGAGAGGCGCGGTTCAGGGGAGTCATCTCACAAATCACTCCAAGCGCCGATGAAAAAAGCCGATCCTTTGAATTGAAAATTCAGCTTCCCCGGAATGATAACATCAGATCCGGTATGTTTACGAGGGTCTTAATCCCTCTTGAAGAGGAACGGATTTTCACGGTTCCGAAATCCGCCCTGGTGTTTCAGGGTCAGCTTACCGGAATTTTTGTTTTGGACGATTCGAACATTGCCCGGTTTCGACTTGTTCGCATTGGAAGAGATCTGGAAGATTCGATGGAGATTCTGTCCGGCCTTCAGGAAGGGATTCGATACGTAAATCCTTATCCTCCGAACCTTGAAAACGGAATGTCAGTCGAGGTCGCCCCATGAACCGTCATATCGGCCCTGCCGGGAAAATCGCCCAGGGGTTTATCGATTCCAAACTGACCCCCCTTGTCATCATCGCGTCGATTCTTTTGGGGATTGCTGCGGTCATGGCGCTTCCCCGCGAAGAGGAGCCCCAGATCATTGTTCCCATGATCGATATTTTTGTAAGGATGCCCGGTGCCGACGCCAAAGAAGTGGAGGAACGGATCAGTTATCCCATGGAAAAACTTCTCTGGGAGATCCCGGGAGTTGAGTATATCTACTCCACCTCATCTCCCGGTATGTCGATGGCCGTGGTCCGGTTTTTTGTCGGTCAAAACGAAGAGGAATCGATTGTTCGACTCCAATCCAAGCTCATGGCGAATATGGATCGGATTCCATGGGCGGCAACCCCTCCCCTGATCAAACCCCGCTATATCGACGACGTTCCCATTCTGGCACTCACTTTCTGGAGTGAAACCGCGGATCATTATCTTCTCAGACGGGTTGCCGCCCAGGTTGAAAATACCGTCAAACGGGAAGACAACGTTTCCATCACCACTCTCATCGGAGGAAACTCCCGACAGGTCCAGGTCTACCTGGATCCTGTCCGGCTGGCTGCACATGGTCTTTCCATGGAGACCACCGCCATGATGGTCCAGGCTGCCAACCAGGAGTCGGATTCCGGTGAATTCCCGTCGTCAAAGGGGCAAATCATCGTTCATACCGGTTCCTTTCTCAAAACCCTCGAAGATGTCAAACGGGTGGTCGTGGGTCTTTACCATGGAAGCCCGGTCTATCTCCAGGACGTCGCCGAGATCTCCGACGGACCCAGAGAACCGGATCAGTATGTTTTTTTTGGCTTTGGTCCGGCCTCTGAGGAAATCAAAGGGACCTCCCGGAATTCCAGAGAATCTTATCCGGCAGTTACGCTTACCATCGCCAAACGGAAGGGAACGAATGCCATCGCCCTTGCCGATCGGATTTTAAAGCGGATCGACGATATCCGGGGATCCATCATCCCGGATTCCATCCATATGTCCGTCTCCAGAAATTATGGAGAAACCGCCAAGGAAAAGTCGGATGAACTCCTCTTCC
>JBFMEI010000465.1:0-1726 GCA_040753295.1 Thermodesulfobacteriota bacterium
AACATCGGCCAGCATGCTCAACAATTCAGGTTCGGTCTTGGCTCCGATGAGGAGCAGTTTGGCAATCGACATGATCTGCTGGGTGTCGATGCCGAAGGGGCAGTAGACCATGCACCGGCGGCATCCCGTGCACGAGTAGGCGGCCTCTTTCAGCTCCTCGAGAGATGTTTCGTCAAGGACCTTCCTTTCGGTCAGAAAGGGGAAAACGGATCCTTTCCACTTATAATAGGTGTTGAAAATCCGGCGGACGACCTCGGCCCGGTAGGCTGGAGCGTACTTGGGGAGCGGCATGGAGGCGTAGGCATGGCATGCCGGTGTACAGATGCCGCACCGGGCGCAGGTTTCGAGATACATCAACATCGGCCTTGTCAGTTTGCTTTGGAATAATTTCAGTAGCTCTTCTCGCAGTTGCGGTTCCACGACTAACCTCTTCGAAGTTGGTTTAAAGGGATTGAAAATATGGAATGGACAAGATTCGAAAACGGAAACACCATCAGAAAAAGATTGGCGAAGAAGACATGCAGGACCAGCATGAACGAGTGGCCGGGGGATGCGACATCCGATATGGTTGGGTTCAGGCGAAGAAGGCTTGAAAGGTATGCGCGGTATCCGTCCACCCCGAGTTCTTCGTAGAAGAACCATCTCCGTGCCCAGTCCATCTCGCTTCCGAAAATGACCGTAAGGAACAACAAAATCAGGATGAGATAATCTTCGGGAATCGAGAGCTCCTTGGTAGGGGAGATCAACCGGCGGAACAGGAAAAAGAGGAGGGCAACCGACAGGATGATTCCCAGAAGTCCTTTTCCCAAAAATATCTCATGCTCGATCGTCTGAATCCATTTCATTTCTGAAATAAGTTCAAGATGGCCGATAAAGACGAGAAAAAAACAAGCGTGAAACGCCATCAGAAATGTCCATAAAACCGGATTGTGGCGTCTGACGGAAGGAAGCAAAAAAGTGTCCCAAAGGGCCCAGAACCAGGCCGGCTTTTTCACCGGGTATATTTGAAGCGTTGGGGCAAACTTCGGTCTTCGAATCACTCGAATCGACTGGTAAAGAATGCCGATGGTGAACACGGCAACAGCGAGATACACCATCGGCACGAGAACGATGTAATAGACGAGTTCCATAACCGGCGACTCCTCATGGGGGGTTTAGGACAATCGTTTGATATAAAATGTAATTTCTTTGCCGTTCTGTTCGGTTTTAAGAATTTCGTTTCCGGTGGTCTTTGCCCATGCCGGAAAATCGGTGAGGGATCCGGGATCCGTGGATACGGCTTTGAGGGTATGCCCCACGGGAATATCCTTGATTCCCTTGCTGACCTTAACGACCGGCATCGGGCATGGGAGTCCTTTTAAATCCATTTCCTTATCGACTTTGATTTCCTGGCTCATGATGATTCCTCCTTCATTAGACGATTTATTTTAGACGCTCAACTTAAATAAAAAGCTGGATGCGGCTGTCGATGGCTTCTTCCAGAAATTTGGCCACACCGCAGTAAGTTAAATCCGGATAGCTGATCATTTCTTCGCGTTTGAAGCCCATGAGATCCATGGACATTTCGCAGATGTAAATTTTGACACCCAATTGGCCGGCCATCTCGATCATTTGAGGCAAGGAAGCGACGTTTTTCTTTTTCATCAGGGATTTGATCATGGCGGTTCCCATTCCGGCCATATGCATCTTGGAGAGCTTGATCTGATCCATCCCCTTCGGGAGCATG
>JBFMEI010000466.1:0-1717 GCA_040753295.1 Thermodesulfobacteriota bacterium
GGAAGAAATCAGGGCTTCCGTGGCTGCCTATACCGCCTGCGTTGCCGGTGCAGAGACCAGAGAGAATTATTTAAGCGCCATCCGGAACGCAGGATTTCAGGATATCCGGATTTTAAAGGAATCCGTTTTTCCCACAGAATTTTTAACCCATGACCCCACAGTCCGTGAGGTGTTGAAGACTCTGAATCTTTCATCGAAAAAGGCCGGAGAGATTGCTGAATCGATCGTCAGTGTAAGCGTATCTGCCATAAAACCAGGAGCTTGAAAAATTATCCTGAAAACCACATCGCCGGAAATTAAAAAATCTCTTCGTGAGAAGATTATGAGACGGAATTGAAAAACCTTGACACTTTTCCGTGGGATATGAGAATCGTTATATAAGTCGATCCGAAATTTCGCCTTGAAGGTGGATCCATGGAAAAATTGATCATCACGGTCGCGCTGACAGGTAATGTCCCCACAAAAGAAATGAACCCAAACCTTCCGGTTACACCTGAAGAAATTGCTGCAGATGTCAAACGATGCAGGGATGCAGGCGCTTCGATCTTTCACGTTCATGCCCGGGATGCCTCGCAAAAGCCGACTCTGGACATCGACGTTTTTAAAACCATTGTCCGTGCCATCAAAGGATCCGCACCGGATGTGATCATTCAGCTTTCCACCGGCGGTCGGGCCGGAAAAGAGTGGGAAGCCAGGGCAAATCCCATACGACTCCTTCCTGAGATGGGATCCTTTACCACAGGCTCCAATAATCTGCCGGGGATGGTCTACGAGAATTCTCCCCAGTTTATTGAATTTCTGGCATCGGTCTATCGGGAAACGGAAGTCAAACCGGAAATTGAAGTCTTTGAAACCGGTATGATCGCCAACGCTCTTTTTCTGTGGAAAAAGGAGTATCTTCAACCACCGTTTCACTTTGATTTCGTGCTGGGTGCACCGGGCGCGATGCCGGGGAGCGTTAAAAACCTTCTCTTTCTATCGGAAAGTATTCCGGATGGCTCAACCTGGTCTGTGGCAGGAATCGGGAAGAGAGAGATCCCTTTATCTGCAGCCGCAATCCCCATGGGCGGTCATGTGAGGGTGGGGTTGGAGGATAACCTTTTCATGCCTGACGGCTCATCGGCGTCCAATCCGCTCTTGGTGGAAAAAATCGTTCGCATTGCCCGGGAAATCGGACGCGAAATCGCAACACCCGAAGACGCACGCCGGATCCTGTCCCTGAATCCCGATTATAAGGACCGTATCTTAAATATGACGGCCTGAAAATCATCATACACAACTGCATCCTTTCAGAATTCTGATGGGAGACCGCTTCAGACCTCTTGAATCAACGTTGTTCTAATCGACCCCTAAAGCCTGCAAGTCACCTGCTGATTACACGTGAACTATTCCTTTTCACAACTTCCTGCATATGATAAAAATCAGATGATGACCATAAATTGAAACGCATCAAACCAGGAGGTGAAAAATGGCCAACTTTTTATTTACGCTGGGCAAAGGGGATGTGGAATCGGCTACACGGTGTTTTCAGTTGGCAAAAGTAGCCCACTCCAAAGGACACTCGGTAAATATTTTCCTTCATGAAGACGGCGTATTATGGGCCAACTCGAAACGGGATATGACCGTAAAGACCCGGACCGGGGATGGCCCTGCCGATTATTTGCCGTATCTGGTTGAAAAGGAAATACCCATAGGGGTCTGAATCCCCTGTGCTTCG
>JBFMEI010000467.1:0-1704 GCA_040753295.1 Thermodesulfobacteriota bacterium
TGGTCTTTATCCTTTAAGCCCTCCGGTAAACTGAGCTTTCCGTTTTTCTAAAAACGCCCGGGTCCCCTCTTTGCTGTCCTCGCCGGCAAAGCATACGGCAAAGGCATCGGCTTCAATGCTGCAGCCTGTGGCCAGATCCACATTGAGCCCCTGGTTGATGGCATCTTTTGCCGCTCTTAAAGAGACTTTCCCTTTTGAAGCCATTAACGCGGCCGTTTTCATGACTTCGTTCATGAGCTCTTTCTGGGGAAAAACTTTATTGACAAGCCCCATTTCTTTGGCTTCAAGGGCTGTGATCATCCTGCCCGTGAAGATAAGCTCCTTTGCCCGGTTGATTCCGATGGCGCGCGGAAGGCGTTGAGTTCCACCGTATCCTGGAATCAACCCGAGATTGATTTCAGGCTGGCCGAACATGGCGTTTTCAGAGGCATAGATAAAATCGCAGGCCATGGCGATTTCAGTCCCCCCTCCGAGAGCAAATCCGTTCACTGCAGCGATCACCGGTATGGGAAGCGCCTGAAGCATGTTGATGATCTTCTGGCTCTTTCCGGCAAGATACTTCGCACCAAGAACATTCAACCTGGAAAGCTCCATGATGTCTGCTCCGGCCACAAACGATTTTTCTCCTGAGCCGGTCAGAATCAGAACCCGGATCTCCTCATTGGCTGAGACTCTTTTCAACGCATCGGAAAGCTCGTCCATCAATTCGCTGTTTAAGGCATTCAATACCTTCGGCCGGTTGAACGTGATGGTGGCAATCCCATTTTCCACTGTAAAAAGAATGTTATTGTAGTCCATTATTTCCTCCATCTGGTATCTGGTCTATCTGGTCTATTTGGTCTGTTAAGTCTATTTAGTCTGTCTGGTCTCGTGACTCGTGACTCCTCACCTCCCCGCCGTCGGCTGAAGTTCCCGGATATACTCCCCCAGTCCTTTGATAATGGCTTCACAGAGACGCTCCTGATATTGGGGGTCCGTAAGCCGCTTGCACTCCCGTTCATTGCTGATAAATGACGTTTCCACCAGAATGGACGGCATCTGGGCTCCCAGAAGCACATAAAACGGCGCCTGTTTCACCCCCTTATCCTTGATCCGGCTGTAATGACGGGTCATTTTTTCAACCAGAGACTCCTGCACATACGCGGCAAGCCGGCTCGATTCATTCACTTTGGAATTATGCATCAGGTCAAAAAGAATTTTCTGCAGATCACTGATGTTTTTCGTGGTCGTGGCATTTTCCCGGGCTGCCACCAGAATCGCTTCATCGTCGGTTGCCAGATTTAAAAAATAGGTCTCAATTCCATGGGCCCGATGGTCCCGGGTGGCATTGGTGTGGATGGAGACAAAAAGATCCGCATTCTTCGTATTGGCAATCGCGGTCCTTTCTTCCAGGGTCAGATACCGGTCGCTGTCACGGGTCAGGACCACATCCAGGTTCAGATCTTTTTGAACCCGTTTCGAAAGCTTTTTGGCAATATCAAGAACCACATCTTTTTCATACACCCCTATCGTATGCCCCGGTGCTCCGAAATCCTTTCCGCCATGTCCGGCATCAATCACAATCCGCCTGACTCCCAGTGCCAGTTGTTTTGCGAGAGATCCCTTGACCGGCTTCTCCCCTTTTGGAATATCCGCACTCTCTTTTTCAGGAGCCGGCGCCGCACTCTCCCCCCAGACGTCGATGACGATTCTGAACGGGTTTTT
>JBFMEI010000468.1:0-1703 GCA_040753295.1 Thermodesulfobacteriota bacterium
ACATCCGTCCGAAAGCCGGTCTACCATTATGTGCTGGGCATGGACTATTCAGGGGAAAGCGACTGGTACGTCAATTTCCAATTTTCCCACCACATCATTTCAGACTATGACCCGGAGATTCTCTACTTTGATGAGCACAACACCACCCTTCTTGGGAAAATCGAAAAAGGATTTTGGGATGGGAATTTCAGAATCAAACTCGAATACAGCGTTTCATTGAACCAGGAAGGTCATTATCTTGCCCCAGCCTTGATCTGCAAGTATATCCCGAACCTGGATATTACTCTTGGCGGTAAACTTTTCGGCGGCAAACCCGACACCTTCTTCGGCCGCTACGACGCCAACGACCTGATCTTCCTCTCCCTCAAATATCACCTTTAATTAATGGCACAAGGCTTAAGGCTCATGGCTCAAGTCAAAAGGCCAAAGATAGACTTCCAGCCTCCCAGCCTTTTTCAACTTTGAACTTTGAACTTTTAATTTTGAACTTCTTTTTCCTGGCTTCTGTTCTTTCACTTCGAACTTCTTTATTAAAATGCCCACATTCCTCAACTTTGAACTTTGAACTTTTAATTTCGAACTTCAAAATATTCCCCTTCCTTAACTTTGAACTTTGAACTTTTAATTTTGAACTTCTTTTCTGAATATCAACGCCGGAAGCAGCACCACATCTCCGACCAGCGCCGTGATCATGATAACCGCGGAAAGAATCCCAAAATGCATGGTGGGAACAAACCGGCTTGCCGCCATTACCCCGAATCCGATGCACAAAATCACGGATGATGAAATCACCGCCCTCCCCCGGGTCTTCATGGAAAGGATCATGGCTTCCGTTCCCGCCAACCCGGCCTTCCGCCCTTCCAGGTATCCGGTTAAAAGATGAATCGTATCATCCACGGCGATTCCAAGCGCTACCGCGGATATCAGCGCGGTCCCGGTATCCAGTGAAATCCCGGCTGCCCCCATAATCCCGAAATTCAAAATAATCGGAAAAATATTGGGGAGCATGCTTAAAAACGCAACCGAAGCCGACCGCAGCACCGCAAACATGATGAGGCTGATAACACCGGCTGCCATGGCCAGGCTGTAGATCTGGCCGTTCACAAGGGCTTCAATGGTATTTACATCCCGGATCGCCCGCCCGGTTACGCGGGCTTTCACACCGGGCCGCTTTGCGCCTTCCAGGATTTCTTTTACCTTTTCCGCAATCCCTTTCTGGTCTCTTGATCCATGCACCGCCATCCTCACCGAAATCCGTGCCTGGTCATAGGAGGGATTGACCAGATTCTCCATCTCATCCGAATCATAAATCAGAAGATACTGGGAGACCATTTCCCGGGATTCCGGCACCCGGTAAAACCTCTTGTCCTCATTGTTAAAGGATTCATTCATCTCCTTCATAAAATCGACTGCGGAGAGCGTCTTATCCACTCCCTTCAGAGCGCCAATCTTTTCCTGGACCTCTTCGATGAGCTTTAAATTCTCCGGCTCCCTGAACGCATCTTCTTTATCCGCTTCAAACCAGACATCCAGGGTGCTCACCCCGCTCATTTTCTTTTCCACAAAATCAAGTGAGATCCTCACCGGAGCGTTTTCCTTAAAAAACTCCAAAAGATTCGTCTCCACCCGCACCCCGGCAGCCGCCCAGATGGAGGCCGCCGTCATCGCCGCCGTCCCCCAAAGGACCCACCCGCGGTGTTTTC
>JBFMEI010000469.1:0-1697 GCA_040753295.1 Thermodesulfobacteriota bacterium
GCTTTAGAAACTGTCGCATCATTGCTTCATAAATCGGAAATTGTATCAGGTTACCCTTTGGTCTCACAAAGGGTGGGGAATCCGGGAAGCTCGGCTTCATTTATCGCTCCTTTCTGTTGATTAAATCGGTAAAGTTAGGAGCTAAATGGGAAAAAGATAGGAATTTATGCATGAAAATATATAGAAGCAGGAGAATATGTGTCAAGGAGATTAAAATGAAGGATTCACTTTCTGAGAATTAAAGCGGTCTTGAGGTCATACGCAATTTTAAATCGAGGAAAATTTTTTAGCAGAAGATTATTTGTTGAATTGTCTGTAAAAACCTGGGATCCTGCTGGGAATAGTGACGGGACTAAAAAAGAAGGGGTTACAGCGATTGGCCGTAACCCCTTGTTTTTATGGTAGCGGGGGCTGGATTTGAACCAACGACCTTCGGGTTATGAGCCCGACGAGCTACCAGACTGCTCCACCCCGCATCATTAAGTTTTGTTAATATAATTTGTTGGGCTTCAGGTGTCAATAGGTTTTTAGGAAGCGGCTGCAAAGGTTTTAAGAAGTTTGGCCACCCGGTTTATTTCATTTTCGGACGTATTCGATGTGACGGCGGTAAATCGGATCTGTTTGATTCGGGCATTCTGGCCTGAGATAATGGCCAGGGAGGATTTAGGGATTTTCAGGGATTTGGATAATACCTCGATACACATCTGATTGGCAGCACCCTCGACCGGCGGAGCCGTGATTTTGATCTTTAGCGCTGTGCCGTGAAGTCCGGCAATCATGGTTCGGGAAGATTTGGGTAAAACGTGGATTTGAAAGTTAAGCCCATCGCGGGTCTGTCGGATGTATAAATCAGAATCAGGTTTTTCGGGCTTTGGATCTGTTTTTGAGGGCATCCGTGAGCTCTTTTCGGGTGACGGTAGCGGTTCCCACCTTTCCCACGACGATACCGGCGGCAGTATTGGCCAGGCGCATGGCTTCTTCCAGCCTGGCACCGGCAGCCAGGGCAAGGCCCAGAACCGCAATAACCGTATCCCCGGCGCCGGAAACATCATAGACCTGCCTGGCTTCGGCCTGAATCTGTTTTGGGATTTTTCCTCTTTCAAATAAAATCATCCCGTCTTTTCCCAGCGTGATTAAAAGACGTCCGATGTCAATGGTGTCGATGATTTTATTTCCGGCTTCATGCAGGGAGGCTTCATCGATGATTTCAATTCCTGCGGCGATTCCGGCTTCCTTTTTATTGGGAGTCAAGAGGGATACTCCCGCATATTTGGAAAAATTGAACCCTTTGGGGTCTGCAATGGCAAAAATATCATTTTCCTTAGCCGTCCGGATGGTAAGAGAAAGAACGGAATTGGAAACCACCCCTTTTCCATAATCGGATATAAGGACCACATCGGAATTCGGGATCGCTTGTTTTAAAAAATCGCAAAGGCGATTGTGGACTCTTTTGGAGATCTCTTTTCTGGATTCCCGGTCGATTCGAAGCACATGCTGGTTGGTGGCGATGATCCGGGTCTTCCGGGTGGTCGGCCGGTCCGGGTCCTGAATGATTCCATCGGTCTTGACTCCGAGCTCCTGGAATCTTTTTAAAAGACGCTTTCCGTTCCTTCCGGTTCCGATGACTCCGGCCGGGATAACGATTCCTCCCAGCGCCACCAGATTGTTGATGACATTTCCGGAGCCGCCCAGGGTAG
>JBFMEI010000470.1:0-1694 GCA_040753295.1 Thermodesulfobacteriota bacterium
TTTATCTGGATGCCGGATCGAGTCCGGCATGACGAATTTGAATTATTCAAAGGTCTAAAAGTTTAAAATCCTTCAATAACTCGGTTACACTGAAACCTGAATTGAGGTGAAAACAATTCAACATACCGGTTTGTATGCCCATATCATGACATGAGCTCCAAGGGGTCGAATCACCCGTTTCGGCATCCGGTCGAAGAACGGAACAAAAATCCGGTTATACAATACGGATTTCATCCCCGAATATTTTGGGGTCCTGTATGGAAACCGCTCAACTTCGATTCTGACATTCACGAATTTTGAAAAGAGCTTTTTTGCTTCATGACAGGTATAGAAAAAGATAACCGGAGCCTCTTTTTCTTCATGTTCCACATAGACTCCTTTGAAGCAGGTCAGAAGGTGCATCCAGGAGTATTTTTTATAAAGCATGATAACGGCTTCCCCCCCCGGCTTCAGAACCCGGTAAACTTCTTCGACGGCTTTCCATGGCCTGGGGGTATGATGAAGTACTCCGTGTGAATATACCGCGTCAAAATGATTCTCCGGAAGATTCAGGGATTCCGCATTCTGATTGACAAATGTGCCTCGATATCCATGAAGCTCCAGATTCAATGCAGCCAGTTTAATGGCATTGGGTGTCAGGTCGACACCTGTCAGTTCGGCACCGGCTCTGGCAAACTGCAGCGAATCGATCCCGACTCCGCATCCGATTTCAAGGACTTTCTTCCCCCGATAGTCGGCAAAGTTGACGATCTTTGGAAGATATTCCAACTTCTGATACCGGTAGAGCTCCAACTCATCAAAAAATTCCCTGGTTCCGATTTTATGATGAGCCACCTCAATATCATTAATATAATGATTCCAATACTGCTGGACTTCTTCCAGATCCGATGGTAATTCCAATTGACTTGATTGCATGATATTCCTTTACTCTGTCAGCAGATTCGAACTTCTCCGGTAAATGATGAAGAAAACCATAAAGGCGATCCCATAAATTCCCAATCCGAAAAGCAAAACCGCTCTGAATCCGATCCATATCGAAATCAGGAGGCCGAGGTATCCCCCGAATACCGTAAAGAACCCGTTTAAGCCCCAGGCCCATGGAATTCCCTTGGCTTCTATTTTTCCAAGATTCATGATTCCCAAAGGAAAGGGCATGCCGAGAAAAAATCCAAGCGGGAACATCAATCCGACAGCCACAAGTATTCGAACCGGCAATGAATACCCCAGTATCCATGAAAAGAGGTGGGGATAAACCGCCACAAAAATAATTCCGTATATCAAAATGCCTGAGAAGATGATCATCCACCGGCTTCCGGTATGAAGGTTTTTCTTCTTTGAAATCATACTTCCGATTCCTGCGGCAAAAAGGAGTGTAAAAATAACCGTCGCGAAGGTGTGTGTGGGAAATCCGATCAATTTGGTAAATATCTGGATAAATGTCAGTTCGATGATGATAAATCCTGCCCCCAGGCATGAAAAATAGATCAGGTATGTGGCTTTATTCTTCCACCGCGTGGTTCCCAGTGAGGTGAATTTAAACGGGATGATGATAAAGAGTATGGAAAAAAGTACTGAAATGGTCCCGACCACAAAAAGACTGATCCAGTCATAGGGGAGGAATCGCCGAAGTTGATTGTTTAAAAAATAAGCGGTTCCGCCGTCAAGGTACTTTGAGCTTTCAGGATCCAGGCGTC
>JBFMEI010000471.1:0-1687 GCA_040753295.1 Thermodesulfobacteriota bacterium
CAACAATCGCTCAATTTATGTATAAGGCTTCAGCAACTGGATTTAAAGATTAATGATTGCGAAACTTTATATTGATACCGGGTCGGGATTTAATGACGAAGAATACCTGTCATTTCCCATAACCGGACAGGAAGATAGAATTGAATTTCAACTCGGAAAATTCGGGCAACTATCCAAAGTTCAATTTGAACCCATCGATGATTATCTGGTGTTGAGCGTTTTAAATATCAGGATCTTTAAAAAAGATACGGATTTTTATGACCTGGACATATTTTCAAGTAATGCCGTGTTTCAGGAAAATGAGCGGCTTTTCTTTGCCACGGAACGCCCTCAGATATTTCTGAATCTTTTCAACCAGCAGATTGAACGTATCATTCTTTTTCTTAAATACAACGCAATCCGAAAAGAAGCAGCCGGCCATATCCTGGAAAAATACCGGTCAATCTTAAGCCTTCGTGACCGGCAAATTCTTCAATATATCGGCGAGATCGATTCAGGAAAAGAGAGGCTTGCCGGTATTGAAAAAGAGAATTTAAAAAAGAGTGAAAAACTAAACCGCCTGGAACCGGAAGCCGAATTTTTAAGGCAATCTCTTAAAGCTGAAAAACAGGTTCATGAAGGAATATTAAAGTCAAGATCCTGGAAGATGACGGCTCCGATCAGGAAAATATCCAAAGTGGGAAAAATCCAGGCGACCGCGTTACGGAAAATCAGATACCGGGTTAAAGGGGATTATTCATTGATTGAAGAATCCGGTCTGTTTGATGTTTCCTTTTATCTGGAGTCAAACCCGGATGTGATGGAGCTTGGGATCGATCCGATCACCCATTATCTTTCAGACGGAGCCTGCGAGGGAAGAGATCCGCATCCGTTATTTGATACGTCATACTACATGGATCAGAATCCTGAAGTGGCCGCAACCCGGATGAACCCCCTGGTTCATTTTATCCGGATAGGAAGCAGGGAAGGGAAGGATCCCCATCCGCTTTTTTCCACCCGGTACTACATGGATCAGAATCCAGATGTGATCACGGGCGGAATGAACCCGCTCTCGCACTTTATAAAAACCGGGGCTCATGAAGGAAGAGATCCGCACCCGTTATTTGATACATCGTACTACATGGATCAGAATCCTGAAGTGGCCGCAATCCGGATGAACCCCCTGGTTCATTTTATCCGGACTGGGAGCAGGGAAGGGAAGGATTCCCATCCGCTTTTTTCATCTTCCTATTACTCGATCAACAATCCGGATATCCTCTCATCAGGGCTGGATCCGCTCACCCATTATCTTCGAATTGGAGCAAAAGAGGAAAAACACCCACACCCGTTATTTGATCCATCCTGTTACCGGGATCAGAGTTCCATAAAACCGGGGTCTGAAGAAAACCCTCTCATCCATTATGTTCTATCCAAAGAGACGGAGGGTCAAAAACCTCATCCACTGTTTGATGCATCCTTTTATTTAAGCCGCTATCCGGAAGTTAACGCTTCGGGCGAAAATCCCCTCTCTCATGATGTGGCAACAGGTGCGAGACTTGGGATGAATCCGAACCCTCTTTTTGATTCCATCTATTATTTGAGAAAACATCCGGATGTGGATGTTGCCGGGATCAATCCGCTTTCCCACTATGTGCAGAGTGGATCAGTTGAAGGCCGTAACCCGAATCCGTTGTTTCAGAGCCGGTAC
>JBFMEI010000472.1:0-1667 GCA_040753295.1 Thermodesulfobacteriota bacterium
GACGGCATGCTTTCCCCAATCCGATAATGGATGCGGTGTTTTCAGTTCCTCCTCTTCGCCCCTTTTCCTGGTGGCCTCCGATAAGAAACGGAGAAAATTTAGTTCCTTTTCGAACATAAAGAACTCCCACTCCTTTCGGAGCGTGCAGTTTATGCCCTGATAAAGAGAGCATGTCCACGCCGGCTTTTTCCACATCAACAGGAACTTTACCGACAGCCTGGACCGCATCGGTATGAAAAATAATTCCCCGCTCTTTAATAATTGACGAGATCTCCTGAATAGGGAAGATGACGCCGGTTTCATTATTGGCCCACATGACGCTCACAACAGCGGTCTCTTCGGTAAGACTTTCCTTAAGGGCTTCCAGATCAAGCCTTCCCAGGCGGTCCACAGGGATAAATGTAACCCGGTAGCCGGTCTTGGAAAGCTGTTCGTAAAGGTTTTTAATGGCCGGGTGTTCCACCCTTGTGGTCACGATATGTTTTTTATCCGGATTGGACCGGATGGCCGCATGAATCGCGGTGCTGTCGCTTTCGGTTCCGCATCCCGTGAAAATAATCTCATCCGGGTCTGCGCCGATCAGTTGAGCCACACTTTCTCTGGCGTGTCGAATCGTTTTGCCGACATTCCCTCCAAAGGTATGCATGCTTGAAGGGTTCCCATACTGCTCAGTGAAATAGGGGAGCATCTCCTCAAGAACTTCCGGAGCGACTCTTGTGGTTGCATTGTTATCCACATAAATAATATTCATGATTCGACCTCCTCTACAACCAGCTCCGGCGCCACAAACTCCTGAAGCTTCTTTTCAACGTAATGTTTAAGCGTGACCTCCGACGCTTTGCAGGTCGCGCAGGTTCCTCTCAGCTTGACCAGGACAAGATTTCCGTCTACGTCTACCAGTTCGATATCTCCTCCGTCCTTGTTCAAAGCTGGTTTGATTTCCCGGTTCAGGGTTTCCGTAATGAGGCTGATCTTTTGAATATTGGTCATTCGTTTGGGCTTGTCTTTGGAAGAAGGCTCTTTCTTCCGGACGGAATCAATGATCGACTGGATATTGTCATGGCATTTGCCGCACCCGCCGCCGGCTTTCACATAGTCTGTAACATCTTCAATGGTGTGAAGATTATTTTCCCGGACCGCACGTTCAATTTCCAGGTCCGTGACTCCGAAGCATTCGCAGACGATCTTCCCTTCAGTCTTTTTTTCGATTCCGCCAAGATAATGAGTGATCGCTTTCTCCAATGCGTCCCGTCCCATCACGGAACAGTGCATTTTCTCCTTGGGAAGCCCCCCCAGATATTGAGCGATATCTTCATTGGTTATTTTCTTGGCATCTTCAAGGGTCATCCCTTTCAACATTTCAGTCAAAGCTGAGGAGGATGCAATGGCACTTGCGCATCCAAATGTCTGGAATTTAACATCTTTTATTCGTTTATGGTCATCGAGTTTAAATGTCAGCTTCAACGCATCGCCGCAGGCTAAAGATCCGACCTCTCCGATTCCGTCGGCGTCTTCGATAACACCGACATTTCTTGGATTTAAAAAGTGATCTTTGACTTTATCCGTATATTCCCACATGGCTTTTCCTCCCTGTATTTTAGAGCGACCGGAACAGGTTTAAATCTTAGCTTGTGATCCGGCTGTTATTCCTCATTTTATCTTAACTG
>JBFMEI010000473.1:0-1663 GCA_040753295.1 Thermodesulfobacteriota bacterium
AAGCCAAAATTTCGGATGTGCTATCGGCTGTAAAAATCATTCAGGGATTTGAGCCCAAACCGGGACGACAGTTCAGTGAAGAAGAACCCCGGTATATCGTTCCTGATATCTACGTCTACAAGCAGAATGGAGATTTCGTGATTCTGCTCAACGACGACGGACTTCCCAGACTCCGGATCAGTCCCTATTACCGAAATTCCATGGGACGGGAGCACCGGATCCAGGAGAAAGAAAAGGAATATATTCAGGAAAAACTCCGCTCTGCGGCATGGCTGATTCGAAGCATTCACCAGCGACAGAAAACCATCTACAAAGTCATGAAGAGCATCCTTGAGCATCAGAGGGATTTTTTTGAAAAAGGGGTCGCCCACCTGAAACCCATGATCCTCAGAGATGTGTCCGTGGATATCGGAATGCACGAATCCACGGTCAGCCGGGTCACCACCAACAAGTATGCCTATACGCCCCAGGGCATTTTTGAATTGAAATTTTTCTTCAACAGTTCCATCAACCGTTTTCAGGGAGAAGCCATCGCCTCTGCCAGTGTCCAGGAAAAAATTCGACGGATTATTGAATCCGAAAACCCTGCCAAACCTTACAGCGACAGCAGAATCGTTGAATTTCTGAAAGGATCGGATATCAATATCGCCCGCAGGACCGTTGCCAAATACAGGGAGATGATGAACGTTCTTCCTTCCAGCAAACGAAAGAGGATATAGGGAGGTTAATCATGCAGACTTCGGTTACGTTTAAAAACATCGACTCTTCAGATCACCTGAAATCCTATGTGACGGAAAAGCTCAACCGGCTGGATAAACTTCTCGACAATCCGGCTGAAGCCACGGTTGTTCTCTCGGTTGAAAAATTCAGACATATCGCGGAAATCACCCTAAGCGGCGACCGGCTGAACATTAATGGGAAAGAAGAGACCGGAGACATGTATTCCGCCATTGATATGGTTCTTGATAAACTGGAAATTCAAATCAAAAAAAGTAAAGAAAAAATCAGAGATCGAAAAGGAAAGTTAAAAGATAAAAATCAACGTCTGGAAACCGAACCTCCCGGCTCTTTATCCGAAAAAGAGGAAGGTGAGACCCAGATCCGGGTCCAGACCATCGATTACAAACCCATGGATATCGAAGAAGCGGTCATGCAAATGGAACTGACCAAAAACAGCTTCTTTGTTTTTACCAATGCCAGAACCGATCAGATCAACGTATTATATCGGCGCAGCGACGGACATCTGGGGCTGATTCAACCCAGCAGTTGAATCTCTTTTTCCGGAACATCTCCCCTCTCTTTTTGGATTCAAAAAGCAAAAGGGAAGTTCGGCTGCGCCTTAATTCGACACTTGAGGATTTTTAAAGATGAGAATACTGGATGTCCTGGAACGGGAAGCCGTCCTGTTTGAACTGAAATCTTCGGATAAAAAAGGAGTTCTGGAAGAACTGGTCGCACCCATTGCAGACAAATTTGCCGTTGATCAAAGTGAACTGGTCAGGATCCTTTTGGAAAGAGAAAGGCTTGGAAGTACGGGAATCGGCGGAGGGATCGGGATCCCCCACGGAAAAATGAAAGACCTGGATCGCTTGATCCTCGGATTTGGACTGAGCAAAAAAGGGGTCAGCTTCGAATCCATCGACGGGCGGCCCACCCATATCTT
>JBFMEI010000474.1:0-1663 GCA_040753295.1 Thermodesulfobacteriota bacterium
CAAGCTTGAAGTCAAGGTAATCGATTTTGTAGAAAAAAAGGTTCGTGAATTAAAAGGAAATCGGAAATGAGAGAGAATATGAATATTCGAAAAAGCCAATCAAAACGGTTCTGGATTTCTGCAGCAATAGTTGCATTTGTTTTGACGATCTATCCCTCCATTGGAAGGTGCGGAAGTTCTTTTTTGAAAATCGGGCTTTCCGATGAACCTAAAACCCTCAATATCTGGCTGGCAAGTGACCGGTGGTCCCTGCGAGTCCTTTCCCAGATTTATCAACCCCTTTTTACCCGTGATCCGGAGAGCCTGGAGATGGTTCCGTGGTTGGCTGCTCAGGATCCGGTTTACGATGAAGCATCCGTCAGCTATACGGTGACCCTGAGGGATGCCAAATGGAGTGATGGCTCAGAGGTGACGGCTGAAGATGTGGCATTTACCGGAAATATTATCCGGGAATTAAAGATACCAAGGCATCTCTCAAGATGGAATTTTATTAAAAAAATTGAAGTAGTGGATAAAAAAACAGTCAGATTTTATCTGGAAGAACCCATGGCCATTTTTTCAGATCGAACATTGACTACACCCATTGTATCAAAAAAGGAGTGGGAGAAGATTTATCTGGACGTCAAAAAGACGGAAAATCCGCTTACGGCACTTCTTAACCATAACATAGAAAAACCGCTGGGAACCGGCCCTTTTATGGCCCGGGAATGGAAGAAAGGGGCATACTTGTTCCTGGAAAAGAATAAAAATTTTTTCGGCTCAGGACAAACCATTGAGGGGAGGGCTCTGGGACCGTTTTTTGATGGGATAATCTATAAATTTTATGGAACATCCGACGCGGCGATTCTCTCCCTGAAAAAAGGGGATATCGATATGTTCTGGTGGTCCATTCAGGCAGGATATCTTGATGATTTGAAAGGAGATAAAAATATCAATCTGCACTTTAACGAGAGAAGCGCAATGTATTATATGGGGTTTAATTTGCGGAAACCACCCTTCAGCGATATCCATTTCCGTCAAGCAATTGCCACTCTTGTCGACAAAGGTTTTATCCTTTCCAGGATTCTTCAGGATCAGGGCGCCAAAATGGACTCAGTGGTTCCACCGGGAAACAAGTCGTGGTTTTGCAAGCAATCCCCGGATTATGGAGATGGCTTGTCCCAGAATGATCGGATTAAAAAAGCCTTCCAGATCCTTAAAAATGCCGGTTATACGTGGGAAGTCAACCCTGTGGACGCAAGCGGAAAGGTTGTTACAGGGAAAGGGATACGGCTTCCTAACGGACAACCCATGAGCGCCTTCACGCTTCTGACCCCTCCATCCGATTATGATCCGCTGAGAGCCATGACCGGCATGATCATCCAGGAATGGCTGCGTATGGTCGGTATCCCGGTGTCAGGAAAGCCCATGGCTTTCGACGCTCTTGTCGATCAGGTCAAAGTCAACCGGGATTTTGATGCATTTATTTTGGCATATGGACAGCTTTCCATTGATCCTGACTGGATCCGGAGTTTTTTTCACAGTCGCAACGATAAGGTTCGGGGAGAAAATCAGGTCGGATATCGAAATCCTGATTTTGACCGGATTTCGGATCAGAGTGCCAAAACAATCAATAAAAATGCACGGAAAAAACTGATCTGTGATCTTCAGGAGATCATTAAAA
>JBFMEI010000475.1:0-1658 GCA_040753295.1 Thermodesulfobacteriota bacterium
TGGCATGATACATCCATGTCTGAAGAATATCCGGCCGGCTTTTTTTCAAAATCCGGATGAGTTTTACAACTCCTGAAAAAGAAGCTTTTCCCAATGAAAAACCAAGATCACGGACCGGAATCCCCAAAGCCCGGATCCTCTCTCCGATTTCTCCTGCCGGCGTCATGCTCAATACGGAATGGGAAAAATGAGTGGAATCCATTCCGGAAAGAAGTCTCAGCAGCATGATTTCAGCTCCGCCGGTATCAAGAGTCGTGATCAGATGAAGAACGTTCTGCATCAGGGGGATCCCGGAAAAAGGGTTACCCTTTCGTATTCCAGGTTTTTCTGAAGGGTTTTAGAATTCTGGCTTTTGCATTTTTCCAGAAAATCGAATCCGGATAAATTCGAAATGCCACTTTTTTTGCAAAATCATTGAGGCTGCTTTTCTCTTTTTCCGGAAGCTTCTGGAGATAGCTTAGAAAGAGGCGCCGCTTGCGGTAAACGGCACGGCTGTCGTTTCTTGATGCGGCAATCTTAAATAAAAGCATCCATTTGGGCATCTGATGCTCCCATCTCCATTCCCGAATGGTTTCAAGATTTTCTCTTGATAAGGCAGACATGAGGGTGCGATCCTGAATCAGAGACTGGAGCTTGTCGGCCATCTCTTCGGGAGACCGGTTTTCCAGGATGAATTTTCGCTGCCGGGGTCCGAAAAGCTGGGGAATGATCCCGACATCGGTTGAAATCACCGGCACTCCGCAGGACATGGCTTCCAGAATCGGATTTGGAGTCCCTTCTATGGCAGATGAACATACCAGGACGTCGAGGCTGTTGTAATAGTCCGGCATTTCGGACCGTGGACGTCTTTTGACTGAAACATCGGCAAAATGTTCTTTGATGGAGAATCCCCGGTTTTTAAGGATCTGAACAGCAGGTTTTAATATCGTATGAAGCCCTTTCGGATCTTCGGTCCGGGTGAGATGCCACTGACTGTTTCCTGCCCAACCGACAACAAAATCCCGGTCAAGATCCGAGAAGCGCTCCAGATTCCCGGGCCGGTAGACATCGGTATCCACGCCGTCTTCAATGACCAGATCCGGAGGGACATTCATTTTTCCGTCATAGATGGTCTTTAACCGCTGAGATCCCACGTTGTAGGCGTCCACAATGGAGAAGAGGTCCTGTCGCAGAAAAACCTCGTCATCGCTCAGATAGAGATGATCATAGATGGAGGTGGTGATGATCTTGCCGGAAAATAACTCTGCAGCAAGCTTGGGATCGATCCGCGCTCTTAAATCCTCAAGGGAGATATGCTGAAGCATGGCAAAAAAGTATTCGCGCCAGAAGATGTGAATGAAATCGGTATTCCGGGTGCAAAAGAGATCGAAAAAAAAGTCGGTATAATTTTTATAATGAATCACATAAAGAATGTCGATTTCAAAAAGATCTCCAAGATATCGCTGAATATTTTGGCTGATATTGTCATATGCCCAGCCGGGGGTGTCTGCCACAAGGGTTATTCTTTTCTTTGGTTTCAGCGGATCCATTCCCGGAAGGCGCAGGTGATCCAGCGGAAACCGCTTTTCCGGATGGATGGGTGAAACCGAATAGGAGGGGAGAAGATCTGGTTTTCCCCAGGATCCCATATAAAAGAGGGCATCTTTCAATTCAGGGAT
>JBFMEI010000476.1:0-1656 GCA_040753295.1 Thermodesulfobacteriota bacterium
ATCCCGGAGGAACGAATCTTAAGAAAGCACTTGATTTGAAAGGGATTCTTAAAGATGTGGAAACGGTTATCAAGAACAAGTCCGGAGAAGAAATGACGGTCCTTTTTTCCGCAACAGCGAGAAAAAGAGAGGAAGAAGATCAGATCCTGTTTGAAGGGAATATGAAAGATATCACCCAGAGAAAACGGATGGAACGGCAGCTTCTCCAGACCGATAAACTGGCATCCCTTGGGCAGCTATCTGCCGGTGTCGCTCATGAAATCAATAACCCTCTCGGGCTGATTCTGGGTTATACGAGGTTGATCCTCAAAGGGATCGATACTCAAACAGAATTGGCAACCGATTTAAAAACAATCGAGAAGCATGCTGTCAACTGCAAACGAATCGTTGAAGACCTTCTCAAATTCTCCCGCTCGACGGATACCTCCAAGTCCGCATCGGATCTGAATGAACTGCTCAACGACGTCATTTCAGTCGTCGAGTCGAGTTTCAGACTTGAGGACGTCCAGATTATCCGGAATTTTTCGAATGCCCTTCCACTTCTGATCCTGGATCCGAACAAGATGAAGCAGGTCTTCATGAATCTGATTATGAACGCACGCCAGGCGATTCATGATAACGGAATCCTAACCGTTTCCACAGGAATCGTATCCGATCCTGAAAAGGTTTTGATTTCATTTTCAGACAACGGTTCCGGAATTTCACCGGATATCATTCATCGGATCTTTGATCCTTTTTTTACAACCAAACCCACCGGAATGGGGACCGGTTTGGGGTTGTCCGTGAGTTACGGAATCATCAAGGATCATGACGGCGATATTCAGGTTGAAAGTATCAAAGGACAAGGATCCACATTTAGAATTTATTTACACCTGCCGACTCATGAAATGAAGAATACCGGTTAAATGGAAAATCTCGAAAATTTCGTACCCCGACTATTAATCATCGATGATGAGCCGGATATGCTTTCCCTGTTGAAACGGAGCTTGTATCCTGAATTAAAATGGGAGATTCTCACGGCCCAATCGGGAAAAGAAGCCCTCCGGATTTTAAATGAAACTCCGATCGACCTTCTCCTTCTGGACGTCAAAATGCCGGAAATGGACGGCATGCAACTCCTTCTCAAGGTCAGGGAAAAACCGGAAAGCCCTACGGTAATAATGATGACGGCGTACGGAGTGATTGAATTGGCGGTCGAGTCCATCAAGAACGGTGCTTACGATTTCATTACCAAGCCTATTGATGAAACACGTCTCCTCATTACGCTGCAAAAAGCCCTTGAGTATCATCGGCTGATTCATGAACACCAGAGGCTTCGGGATCGGATTCGGGGGGAATCCGCAATGAGCCGGATGATCGGGTCATCGCGGATCATGCAAAAAATTTTCGAATCGATTCGTACAGTGAGCCAAACCGATGCAACCGTGTTGATCGTCGGAGAGTCCGGAACAGGAAAAGAACTCGCAGCGAAAGCCATTCACGAGCTGTCCCCCAGAAGCCGGATGCCATTGGTTGTTGTGAATTGCCCGACGTTACCGGAAGCGGTTCTGGAAAGCGAATTGTTCGGATACGGAAAAGGAGCTTTCACCGATGCCAAGCAGGATAAAAAAGGGCTTTTTCTGGAAGCAAACCAAGGAACTATTTTATTAGATGAGA
>JBFMEI010000477.1:0-1640 GCA_040753295.1 Thermodesulfobacteriota bacterium
TGGGTTCCGGCTTTAACCCTGAATATACAGGGCTTGAAAATATCTACCTGAATGGAAGTATTCTGGGGATGAGGGCTGAAGAGATCGAAAAAAAGCTGGATCAGATATTATCTTTTGCCGATATCGGAGATTTTGTAAACCGTCCGGTTAAAACCTATTCAAGCGGGATGTTTGCCCGGCTGGGATTTGCAGTTGCCATCCATACGGAGCCCCGGATCCTTCTGGTGGATGAAATTTTGTCGGTCGGAGATGTGGCGTTTCAACGCAAGTGCATCCATCGCTTTTACCGGCTTCGGGATGACGGATGCACCATTCTATTTGTCTCCCACGACTCGTATCAGGTTAAAGCGATCTGTCAGAAAGCCCTCTACCTTTCCAACGGAAAACTTGTGAAGTTCGGAGATGCTTCGGAAGTGGTGGATAAATATATTGAAGACATGCAGAAGCTTCAATCCGACCAGATTCTTCAGGATTCCAAAAAGGCAAATCCACTCTTTGAGATCACTCAGGTTGCACTGGAAAAAGAAGATGGAACCAAAGCCGAACAGATTCAAAGCGGCGAAACCGTGATTCTTAAGTTCAGTTATAGGGCGCTGAGCAAAGAGATCCCTGAGAAGATATCTTTTGTGTTCAATCTCTACCGTCAGGATGATTTTTATGTCTGCGGCGCCACCACGCTCATGGAAGAGATCCCTCCACAGCCGGCTGAACCGGAAGGGGAAGTGTCCATCCGGTTTCCGGAATTGCCCCTGACGGCCGGAACCTATTTATGGCGGGTTGCCGTCAATGACGACCGGGGGATGATCGTGCATACCAGTGCAAAATATGTCTGCCCGTTTCGTGTGTTGGATAATTTTCGATCCGTGGGATTGATCGATTTGAAAAGAACCTGGACCATCCGATGAGAGGTATGAGGGGTTTGATCCGATAGACCCCGATAGATCATGGAACGACTGGAATTTAAACATCAGGAATCGATCGATTCGATGGAACTTTCCATCCATCTGTCCCGGTATCGAATCGTATCCGCCCAAGTCGCAGGAAAAGATGTTCTGGATATTGCCTGCGGAGAAGGGTGGGGGAGCTACCTCATGGCTAAATATTGGGGAGCCCGGAGAGTCCACGGCGTCGATATTTCCCCCCGGGCAATCGAGAATGCAAGAACAGCCTTCCCGCTTCCCAATATCAAGTGGACGGTCATGGATGCCCAGGAGATGGATGATTCTCTCCTGGATGCGCCCTATGATATTATCATCAGCATTGAAACCATCGAACATCTTTTCCATCCAAAAGTATTTCTTGAGAGAATCTCCAGGGTCATCGCTCCTGAAGGGCTGATGGTCATCTCATGCCCGAACGATCATTGGTATTATGGTCCGGGTCGGTCGAAAAACCCGTATCATGTCAATACGTATACCTTTGATGAATTCAAGGAGTTGACCGAATCGGTTCTCGGAAATGCCAGGTCATTTTATTTCGGAACCCGGGTGGAAGGGTTTGCCGCACTGCCTGCAGATCATTTCAGGGATCGGCCTGAGACCCTGACCCAAAGTCTGAATCAGCTTTCCGAAACAGGTGCAATGGAAATCCTGCCGTCAGCCGGATTGATCCCTGAATTAAAAGATGCCCTCTTTTATATG
>JBFMEI010000478.1:0-1635 GCA_040753295.1 Thermodesulfobacteriota bacterium
CTGCTCTGTGCGTTAAGCCCATTTTGGGCATTGTGCGGATTCAGGAAAATTGATGAAACCATTTCACTGATTGAAAAAGCAGGAATCCGGGATCTGAATGAAGAAGTCGGCCAGTTGAGTCGCAGATCCGATTCCCATGGAATGAAGGGTTTCATTTCCCATCTCATGGCATTGGATGCGATGAAGCGGAGAAAAATCGTTAAACAGGCGCTCGATTGGGCAGTTTCAAAGAATGCTTTTGATCCGATTGCCGAATGGATCTCGCGTCTTTGCCGGGAATTTTCAGAAGATGTAGGTGCACTGTCCCCTTTTTACCTGAACCTGCTCTGCTTAAACCCTGGAGATGCCCTTTATCTGCCGGCAGGGATTCTTCATAGCTACCTGCAGGGGACTGGAATTGAACTCATGGCCAATTCGGATAATGTGATTCGAGGGGGATTAACCACAAAGCATATCGATATTAAGGAGCTCATTGAGGTTGCTGAATTTGATGAAACCGATATTCAGATATTAAAGGCAACTCCAAAGAACAGTCTTGAATCGAATTTTTTAACTCCTGCCCGCGAATTTGCCCTTTCGATCATCACCCTGAAAGAACAGGATCTGTTTATCAGTGAGTCGAATCGGAACATTGAGATTCTATTCTGCACCCGGGGAAACGGCAGAATCGAAGCGGAAAATCATCCGGAAATTGAGATTAACAAAGGAATTTCGGTCATGATTCCGGCCGTTGTTCGTGAATACCGGATCATGGGGGATTTAACCCTCTACAAAGCATATGTTCCGATATATTTTTAAAAGTCTCATGATTGCCCAAATATTGGCATTGTCCAAATATTGAAATTGTCCATAAATGTCATTGTTCAAATATTGTCATTCCGGCGGAAGCCGGAATCCAGAACTTATTGTTATCACTGGATTCCAATTTTAACTGGGGTTATTCCCTAACATAAAGCGCTTACGATCGCGGTATTAAGAAGCCTCAATGCCGAAATATACTGGAATCAATCACCTTGCCATGGCGACACCCGATATGGATGCCACCATCCGCTTCTGGAGGGATCTTCTCGGGATGCGCCTGGTTATCGGAATGGGAAGACCCGGATACCGGCATTATTTTTTTGAAATTTCCCCTCATGATATGATCGCATTTTTTGAATGGAAAAATGTCGAAACAATACCGGAAAAGGACCACGGGGTTCCGGTTAAAGGCCCCTTTGCTTTTGACCATGTCTCTTTTGAAGTAGAAAACGATGATGACCTCTGGGAACTCAAGGATCGTCTGGAGGCTGCCGGATTCTGGGTATCTGAAGTGATTGATCACGGCTTTATCCACTCCATTTATACCTTTGATCCCAACCATATTCCAATTGAATTCAGCGCGCTGGTCCCCGGGGTTGACCCAAGAAGCAATCCAAAAATGAAAGACAGGCATCCAAGTCAAACCGCCCTGGAAGGACCTGATCCGGTGCATAGACATCGTCCGGAAATCAAAGATCCAACCTCAAAACAAGATCAGCGCATTTACCCCGGAGATGGAAGAACCCTTCTAGAAGAAGATTAAAAAAATATCCTTGACAAGCCCCTTTCTTTATGTTCAATTTACGAACGTTTAAAAATTGAACGCTCAATTTT
>JBFMEI010000479.1:0-1626 GCA_040753295.1 Thermodesulfobacteriota bacterium
TTTCAAAACATTGCCAAGGGGGTCATCGATTCGAGAGATCTCCTCTATTTTGCAAGCATCATTTTTATCGGACTGTATGGGACGCATTTGAAGGGACAGTAGTCAGTGGCCAGGGGTCAGAGGACAGAGGCCAGTTGCCAGCAGGGGAAAGGGATAGAATGCTTGAAGGTTAGAAGGTTAGAAAGCCAGAAGGCTAGAAGGCTGGGAGGTTTTCCAGCTTGCTAACTTGCCAGCTTGCCAGCCTTCAAGCCCCAATAACTAACGCTAAGACTAAGGATTAGGCAGGAATGAGTTCATCACAAAAACGGGGAACCTATATCAAGTTTCTGATTTACCTGGTCGTTGTGGTGCTGGTGAATGCAGCGGGAATCACGCTTTTTTTCCGTTTTGACTTGACCAGAAACCGCATTTACAGCCTGTCGGATGCCGGCAAAAAAGTGGTGGCAACGCTGTCCGAACCGCTGACCATCCACGTCTTTTTTACCCGGAATCTTCCGGCACCCCACAACCATACCGAACGGTATCTTCGGGACCTCCTCGAAGCCTATGCGGCGAATGCCAACCGGTTTTTCAATTTCCGGTTCTTCGACGTCAATGAAGAGAGTGACACCGGCGGGGCCAAAGGCGCGGAAAATCGAAAACTTGCCGAAACGTATGGAATTCCGCCGGTTCAGATCCAGGTGGTGGAAAAGGATGAAATCAAATTTAAAAAAGCCTATATGGGAATGGTCATAATCCACGGAGATATCGTGGAGCGGATTCCGGCCATCACCTCGACTTCAGACCTGGAGTACCGGCTCACCACATCCATCCAGAAGCTCAACAATAAAATCTCCGCTCTGTTGAATCTGAAGGATAAAATTAAGATCAATCTGTTTTTATCCTCCTCCCTGAATCCGGTCGCCCCTCACATGGGAATCAAGACCCTTTCCGACTATCCGAAAGAAGTGGAAGCCATGGTAGGACGGCTGAATGAAAAGCTTTATAAAAAACTCGATTACGCCAGGCTCGATCCTTCAACTGATCCGGGCGCCGAGTCCATGCTCCGGAAATATAACGTCATGCGACTCAGATGGCCGGCATTTTCCGATGGAAACATCGGGGAGGGAAGCGGTGCCATCGGGCTGGTCCTTGAATACAAAGATACCTTTTTTGAACTCCCTCTTTTAAATGTCATGCGTATTCCGATCATCGGGACGCGATATGAACTCGTGGATGTGAAGCGCCTGGAAGAGGCGTTGAATGCCGGGGTCGAGCGGCTCATCAACATCAATGCTGAGCTGGGATATCTTGCCGATCATGGGACTCCGTCCGCCATGGACTTTTCATTCGGCCCCCCACAGCAGGAGGAAGGCGGCCTGTCGAACTTTGCCAAACTTGCTTCCCAGAACTACAGCATCAAGCATATTCCTCTGAAGGAAAAAGGGCTCCCGGAAGCCCTCGGATGCCTGGTGATCGCCGGGCCCAGGGAGCCTTTCAGCGAGTATGAGCTCTTCCAGATCGATCAGGCCCTGATGCAGGGGACCAATCTGGTGATTTTTCTGGATGCATTGGCCGAACCACCGGGCGGTCAGATGCAGGGATTCGGACAGGGAGCCGGGCTCCTTCCGCTGGATACCGGGCTGG
>JBFMEI010000480.1:0-1624 GCA_040753295.1 Thermodesulfobacteriota bacterium
TTGGGAGATATTTGGACTCAAAGGCACTCATATCCCGGACATTGATGATTTCAATGACTCCCAGGATTCTTCCTCGAATCCGAACCGGAACGCAGATGATGGACTGGGTGACAAAGCCGGTCTCCTCATCCACTTTCCGGCTGAACCGGGTATCGTTTTGCGCATCATGAATGAAAATAGGGATCCCGGTCTGAAAGACGCTTCCGGCAATCCCTTCTCCGGGTTTGATCCGGATGCTTTGGACCTGATCCTTCTCCAGTCCCACCGCGATTTCAAAACGCAGGTCTTGGGTTTTCTCATCAAAAAGAAGCAGTGACCAGTTGTTGGCAGGGATCAACCGGCTCACCTTGCTCATGATCAACTCAAGAATTTTCTGGATCTCGAGTGTCGAGGTCAGGCTCTTCCCGATTTCAAGACATGCCTGAAGCCCGTTTTCTTCATCAATTTTCAATTGGTTTTCTTCAACCGGCTGCATCGGTTCAACTAGTCCAAAATGGATTCAAATGAAAAAATATTTAAAAGGGATTCCCACGGGTCTCACCGGACAAGATCGGTTACAGAAGCGCCCGCATCCGGTGAATAGATCCTCGAGCCCCACTGGGTTTTGAGGAATTCTTTCAGATGGATGAACTCCTGTTTCACGAATCCGGATCTCAATTTCCCTTTTGAAAAAATTTCGAGAACTCCTGCTATTCCCGCTGCAGTTGAGAGTTGAATGGCCGAGTATCTCCGGCCGTTCAGATGATCCCCGTAAATTTTTTTTGCAAAGCTGCGCTGATGGATTCCTTCATGATCCTGTCCGACCACATTGACGTATATAATGACCACATCCGTTTCGGTGACCGGAACTTCCTGGTCGAAAATTTCCGTTAATACTTTCCGGTTGTCGATGAGGTTGAGATCGTAGAGCAGGAATTTCATCAAGTCCCGGTGGCCCGGATACCGGATGGTCTTGTAATTGAGATCCCGGATTTTTCCTTCATAAGTTTCACAAAGGGTTCCGACACCGCCTGAAGTATAAAAAGCCTCGTATTCGGTTCCATCCAGAGTCAGCCGTTCGATTCCTTCGAGCGCTTTCCCCTGGATTCGGCGGCCGTTATAAAGCATGTCCGACAGCCGGCAGTACTCGTTGATGAGTCCTGCGGTATTCCAGCTCAGATAATATTTCATGGAATTGCTGGCATAGAGGGGAAGGGCCCCGACCCTCAGTTCCAGGCTCCGAACCGAAGGAAGTTCATGGGCGAGACTGCTTCCGATGATATTGATGGCTCCCGGAGCCAGGCCGCATTGAGGCATAAAGGTTGTTTTAGAGCGTTTTGCCAGCTTGCGAATCGCCGCAGTGGTCTCCACATCTTCGGTAAGATCAAAATAAGCCACTTTGGTTTTTGAGCATACGGCTGCAATCTTCTGATTCAGAAAGAAGGGTGCTGCGCTTACCACCGCATCTTTCCCCCGGATAAAGCTTTCCAGGCGTCGGTCATCCGTAAAGTCGATGGATTTAAAATGGAGTTTGGGAAGATCGGGAATAGATGGCCTGCGGAGATCGGCAAGGAACGTATCCCGGCAAAAATCGCAATATTCAAGCATGGCTGCAAGGGTTACTCCGACTTTACCGGCACCAAGA
>JBFMEI010000481.1:0-1623 GCA_040753295.1 Thermodesulfobacteriota bacterium
GCGACGGCAAGGTTCAGGGATCAGCCAGATCCTTCCCGACACCGCTCACAGCCTTTTTCGGAAGGAAATCGCTTTTTACACGCCTTTTCCCGAACAACCCCATCACCACTTCGAATGTGCTGACGACGCGAAGCGACGGCATAACCCCCATGGAAGTGGACTGGGTCTCCGGAGCATGCATGGTTGTGAATAAAAAAGCCGTCGATCAGGTCGGACTTTTGGATGAACGGTTCTTTATCTACTGGGAAGATGCGGACTGGTGCAGAAGAATGTGGGATGCCGGCTGGAAAATCGTCTATTTCCCCGGATCCTGTGTCGTTCATTATGTCGGAGTAAGCAGCGACCAGCTCCTGATCCGATCCCAGTATGAATTTCATAAAAGCGTTTATCTGCTTTTTGATAAGTACAACCGGCCTTCCTCATGGTTCATGAAAGCCTTTATCATATTCGGGTTGTTTTTCAGGTTGTGCTTTGTGGTTTTATCCGGCGGGGTCACCCTTTGGGTCCGCCGGCATAAGCTTTTACCCAAGCACGAAACCATTCCTGCCGAAGCAGCTCTTTTAAGGCCGATCAAGGTATTGCGGATGATCGCACGGCTGAATATCGGAGGTCCGGCAATCCATGTCTCATTGTTGAGTAAAGGATTGAGCAGAGAAAAATTCGATTCCACACTGGTTACAGGAATCATCTCTCCCCAGGAAGGAGATATGAGCTATCTTCTGGAATCCCAGGGAATTAAAACCATTGTCATCCCTGAATTACAAAGAGAGATCAGCTTTAAAATGGATCTCAAAACCATCGGAAAAATATTCCGATCGCTTATCAAAGAAAATCCGGATATTGTTCATACCCATACCGCTAAAGCCGGAACCAGTGCACGGCTGGCGGCACTTGCCTACAATGCCATCAAAGGAAAGAAACTGAGAGTCGTTCACACATTTCACGGACATATTTTTGAAGGATATTTCAGCAAAGCAAAATCGATGTTTTTTGTCTGGATCGAACGATTGCTCGGAAGAATGTCGGATGCCATTGTGGCGATCAGTCCGACTCAAAAAAAGGATCTGGTTGAAAAATACCGGATCGCACCGGCAAATAAAATCAAGACCATCGAACTCGGTTTTGATCTGGACCCTTTTTTGAAAAGTGCGGCACTTAAAGGGCTCTTCAGAAAATCGATCGGGATAGATGATGGAACCATATTGATCGGCATTATCGGCCGTCTGGTTCCCATCAAAAACCACGAGATGTTTCTCAAAGCGGCAAAGAAGCTGATTGAGCAGCATCCGGATCGATATATTAAATTTGTGATCATCGGAGACGGTGAGCTGAGGGAAGAGCTTGAATACAAATGCCGGGAATACAACCTTACCGGTCATGTGAAATTTTGCGGGTGGGTGAGGGATGTGGCAATGGTTTATGCGGATTTGGATATCCTGGCGTTGACATCCATCAATGAAGGAACACCGGTCTCCATTATTGAAGCCATGGCATCTTCGGTTCCGGTGATTGCGACCGATGTCGGAGGCGTAAGAGACCTTCTGGGAATGCCGTATCATTCGGGCAACTCAAATGAATTCATGCCCTGTGAACGGGGGATTCTCTGCCGAAACAAGGATTTTT
>JBFMEI010000482.1:0-1620 GCA_040753295.1 Thermodesulfobacteriota bacterium
GGTCCGGGCTGAAAACCATATCTCAACGCTGAACTCTTCGGCAATCTTTTTAAATGACTCTACTTCATCTCTGGTGGCATGTTCGAAGTCAAAACCATCGACAATAACCACCTGAGGAGTAAATCCTCCCTGCTGCAGGATGGTCTGGATAGCGGATCTCATCTTATCCGCCGAAAACGTGTGGTTCATGTAACTCATAACGATAAGGTTTTTTTCAATCTTTTCCCGAAGCTCATTGGCGCTGTCAAGGTGAAAGGACTCGACCAGATTGCTGGTGATTTCATCATACCAGACTCTGACTTTATCCACGCTCTTCTCAACTCCGAAGTGGAGCACCTTGTTTCCCCTCACAATGTCATCCAGCGAGAGATAAACAAGGCAGGCTGTTTTCCCAACGCCGGCCCGGGCCATAAAAATCCCGATGTTACCCTTTCCCAATCCGCCGCGAATCGACTTTTCAAAAATCCGAAATGGGCTTTTTTGTTCCATTTCACTCAGAATCATGGACTCTCCTTTCCTAATGAAATCCCCTCTTTCCCTCCTCTACTCGATGGGAGACGGGGGACTTTCAAATAAAACATGAGGAGAAAACAAATGGTGCAAATCTTGTAAACTCAAGGATTATGTAATTACCTGGGTTATTTCTTTTTCTTTAAGTTTTTCTCCTGATACTTCTTCTTGAGCTCTTCGGCAATACTCTGGGGAACGGGACTGTACTTGCAAAATTCCATGGTAAATTCCGCTTTTCCTTGAGTTCCGGAACGCAAAGCGGTCGAATAGCCGAACATCTCGGCCAGGGGCACCTCGGCTTCCACTACGCTGTGGAACCCATCTTCAGAGGTACTGATAATGATTCCCCGGCGCTGGTTCAATCCTCCGATGATTGATCCCTGAAACTCGGATGGTCCCTCGACCGACACCTTCATGATCGGCTCCTGAATGATCGGGTGTGCCTTTTCATACGCCTGCCAGAAAGCTCCCTGGGCAGCCTGTTGAAAAGCGATATCCGACGAGTCTACCGGGTGATACGCTCCATCGTCGATTGTAACCTGCACACCGGTGATCGGAAAACCGATCAGCCTTCCCTTTTTCAGGCAGGACTGGAAGCCTTTGTCACAGGAAGGGATATACTCTCTGGGGATCGATCCGCCGACGATCTTGTCAATAAAGGTATAATTCTCTTCAGAAGGTTCCAGAAATCCGGCCACTCTTCCGTATTGGCCTGCTCCACCGGTCTGCTTTTTATGGACGTAGTTGAATTCCGCTTTTTTGGAGATGGTTTCCCGGTAGGCGACCTCAGGCATGCCTGTTTCAACCTCGGCGGAATATTCCCGGCGCATCCGCTCGACATAAACGTCCAGGTGTAACTCTCCCATACCGCAGATAATGGTTTCATCCGTTTCCGGATCAATATAGGAGCGGAATGTAGGGTCCTCTTTGGTAAACCGGTTCAAAGCCTTGGACATGCTGATCTGGGATTTGTTGTCCTTGGGAACGATCTTTAATTTGATGACCGGCTCAGGCACATGCATTGAAGTCATGGAGTAATGAATCCCCTCGGCGGTAAAGGTATCACCGGAAGCACAATCAATGCCGAATAGCGCGACGATATCCCCTCCC
>JBFMEI010000483.1:0-1614 GCA_040753295.1 Thermodesulfobacteriota bacterium
CCAAGCCGGTTGTTGTAAGCCATGCGGTGGGACGCTGGGATGATCCCAACAGCCGGATCTTTCCCTTCAAGCTGCATCGCGGAAGCCAGCCCTATGATAAAGTGAACAAAACCATTCTGGCACCGTTATTGTCCGGAAATGAGGGTTACTGGAAAACCCTCGACTGGCCTTCATCGCTTTCAAAAGGCCAGCAAGCTCTCGGACTCCCCTTCTCAGGCGAGTTTGACTTTGTGGAAACCACCTATGTCTTTCCCACAACCCATATGGTCGCTCCCAAAGAAAATGTCGTCCGATGCAGCGAATGCCATGTGAGAAAAGAGAGCAGGCTGGCATCCCTTTCCGGATTCTACATGCCCGGTCGCGATCGAAACCGGTGGATCAGCAGCATCGGATGGATCGCGGTCCTGGGCGCTCTCATCGGCGTCTCTCTTCATGGCCTCGGGAGAGTCTTCACATCCGGCAACGGAAGAAAGGAAAAACCATAATGTCGAACATGAACATGAATCTCATTTATCTATATTCCAGATACGAGCGATTCTGGCACTGGCTTCAGGCGCTCCTGATCATCCTGCTTTTGGCCACCGGATTCGAAGTTCATGGAACATGGAGACTCCTTGGATTTCAAAACGCCGTGGAGATTCATAACCTGATCGGCTTGACATGGCTGATCGCTTTTGCGTTCTTCGTATTCTGGGTGTTCACTACCGGAGAATGGCGCCAGTATATTCCCACCACCAGGAAAATGGTATCCGTCATCCGATATTACAGTTACGGTATTTTTAAAGGAGAGACCCATCCGGTTCCCAAGCGGAAAGATGCCAAGCATAACCCGCTTCAAAGGCTCACCTATTTAAGCCTTGCCGCGCTGCTATTGCCGGTTCAGATGGCTTCGGGATTATTGTACTGGAGTTATAATTCCTGGAGCAGTTGGGGATTCTCCTGGATTCCCCTCCAGTGGATCGCCTTTATCCATACGGCGTGCGCTTTTGCCATATTCCAGTTTTTGATCATCCATGTCTATATGACCACCACCGGGCATTCTCTTTTCGCCCATATCCGCGCCATGATTACCGGGTGGGAAGAGGTTCAAAAAGATGTTAAAATCGAAGATTGGGAAAAAGCCCCGGTCAAATCCGCCTGAAATCCGACTCCCGCCAGTTCCTGAATAGACAGCCGCCGTGACCGTGAATTCGGCGGCTGTGTTGTTGAATCCTTCCGATACCACATTGTGAATTACCTGTTGACATTCCCTCTCTTTTTAAGATAAATTTATCTTGGGTTTCTAGTCGGTTTAACTGGAAAACGGAAAGGGGGCGAATATGGAAGCAGAAAAGATACTGTTACCCTATAATTTTACGGGTAATGATCAAAAGGCGCTCAATTTTGTCATTCGAACCTTTGCTTCTCGAAAAAACGATATCCAGATCATTCTTTTTAATGCATTCACTCCGCCGCCCCGCATCGAGCCGACCCGCAGCACTGTGATGGAAAAACTCCGCACCAACATCAACTTCGCCCAGCAGCAGATCAAGGAACAGGAAAACGACCTGCTCCTTGCTAAAAAAACTTTGGTCCGGGGCGGTTTTGCCGAATCGAATATTCGGATGGTTTTCA
>JBFMEI010000484.1:0-1608 GCA_040753295.1 Thermodesulfobacteriota bacterium
AGAATCGCCGTAATGACTCTGGGATCCACCCCGTATTTTTTTTGAGCGTCTTCAAGGGCGGATCGGTGATCTTCCATATATTTTTTTGCTTTCTGAATCGATTTTTCAGTGGTGAACTGGCCGTAGTCGAGCTTCCCTTCCCGATGCTTGAATAAAAGAAGGACGGTTTGAATATCCAGTTGAACTAGAGGATTCTCATAGATGATTTCGATGGCGGACTTGCTGAATCCTTCTTTGACCAGTCTCTGCTGAAGGGATGAAAATCCGTCCAACGGTTGGCCGAAAGCGGTTTCGGATGGGCTTATATTGAAGATGATCAAGGCGGTCAGCATGGCTGAAACCAGAAGCGGCCGAAAATTCAATTTCGGATAGAATTGCATGTCACAGATCCTTAGAACGGTTGAATTTATGAGTAATTATCCATTTATCTTCCAAAGGAATCGGATACGGGATCCGTTTGGAAAAACCGGTTAAATGACCATATCCGATTTGACGGATTTGATCCAGCATTCTCCCGTAATATCTTCCGATGTCATCCGGGCTGTGGGCATCGGAGCCAAGGGTAATGGGGATGTCGAGGTCATGGCAGAGAACCAGAATTCCGGGCGATGGATATGCTTCGCCCGCAGGATGATCGTACCCGGCCGTGTTGACTTCTAAGGCAATCCCCTTTTGTTTGATTAAAGAAAGAATCTCGTCCAGTTCGGTCTTATAAGAACCGTGAATCTTTTTTCCGAATTTTTTCGGAAGATCAAAATGGCAGATAAAATCATAAAAGCTGAAATCGAGCATCTTTCGGAGCTTTTCAAGATAATGGGAGTAGAGGAGATCCGGATTGAGATGTTGATGGGTTTGAACTGCAGAACGGCTGACAATATCGAGACCGTCGACAAAATGAACGGATGCTCCAACCGCGTCAAAGGCAAAGGAGGCGGTCAGGCGTTCCACGATATTCATGACTTCCGGCTGAAAGTCTATTTCAAGTCCCCCTTTGACAATGATAAATTCCTGATATCGATTTTTCAAAATCTGAATCGCATGGTAGTACAAGGGAACCTCGGAGAGGCTCATGGATTTGGAATTGTTTGGAGGCGTCAGGATCAGGTGATCCAGAAAACAGATTTCCGATAACCCTAAGGAAATAGCTCTGCGGACATAAAGATCCATGCTTTTCACGGCATGCCGGCAAAGAGGGGTATGAAGGTGATAGTCTATCATCTGGGAATAGGAATCCGTTTGGATCTCTTTAATAATTTCATGGAGTATGGTACATATTGACTTGTAAATTGCAAGAGGCTAGAAAAGAAATTCATGAAAAAAAGCGAAAAAACCGTATTTTCCTGCCAATCCTGCGGATATCAGACATCAAAATGGATGGGGAGATGCCCGGAGTGCGGCCAGTGGGATTCTTTTGTGGAAGAAATCGTCAGGCCGGAACCAAAACGAGGCAGCGCCCCTTCTTCGTTTTTAAATGAGCCGGTCCCCATCGATTCAATCACCTCTGAAGAATTTGACCGCCATTTGACGCGAATCCACGAGTTTGACCGGGTTCTGGGAGGAGGGCTGGTCCCCGGAAGCCTGGTCTTGATCGGCGGAGACCCGGGGATC
>JBFMEI010000485.1:0-1603 GCA_040753295.1 Thermodesulfobacteriota bacterium
AACCGCTGGATCGTCATGTTCATGATCAATATTCTCCTGCTGATAATGGGCTGCTTCCTCCCTCCGGTGGCGATTATCCTTATTGTTTCTCCCATCCTTCATCCCATTGTGACCGGCCTCGGGTTTGATCCGATCTGGTTTGGAGTTCTCATGACGCTCAATCTGGAAGCCGGTTTGATTACACCTCCCGTAGGCTTGAATCTTTATATCGTCAAAGGGATCGCTCCGGATATCCCCCTAAGTACGGTTCTGCAGGGATCCATCCCTTTTATTCTTCTTCTATTTTTAGGCATGATTACCCTCTGCTTTTTCCCTCAACTTGCCACCTGGCTTCCGGCCATGATGATCGGTTGATTGTCCGGCCATCTTCCTTGCATCTTCGGCAAACTCAACAATCGCTCAATTTAGGTATCGCTTAATTCAGGCCATTCTTATTTCACCTTTTTACAAAACATTTTTTATCTGATTCAGGCCTTAAATGACGTTGTATTTTGGCCGTAAAGGGGATAAAGGGGTTGTCTCGATTTGAGGAACGCAATGGAAAGAAATGAAATCATCAAAGCGTATGGGGCATGGTTATCCGTCTGTTTTTTCTGGGGAACGACATACCTTGCCATCCGGATCGGTGTTCAAAATCTTCCTCCGGCACTTTTTGCCGGAATTCGATGGCTCACCGCCGGACTGATTTTCGTGGCAGCGCTGAGAATACGGGGTATTTCTTTTCCTGCACCAGGGGAATATCTGAATTTGACGGTGGTGGGAATCTCCCTTTTGGTCATTGCCAATGGTCTCGTAGTCTGGGCGGAACAATGGGTTCCCAGTGGTCTTACGGCTCTGATTGTGGCAACACTTCCCTTCTGGATGGCGGGATTTGACTCCCTGATGCCTTCGGGAAGCCCGATGAATATGAGAAAGATTTCGGGGATTATCCTTGGATTTATCGGATTGCTCATTCTGTTTTACCCGGATCTTAAGGGATCCCTTGACCGGTCATACCTTTTGGGAGTCGCGGTTCTTTTCCTGGCTCCGATCTCCTGGTCAATCGGATCCCTCTATTCCAAGTACCGGCCCATTGCGAGCAATCCGCTCATGGCAGCAGCGGTTCAAATGATCATTGCCGGACTCCTCTTTATTCTGATCGGTATTCTTGCCGATGAAGCCGGGAGGTTTCATTTCAGCATCCCCGGTTTTGGCGCCATGGCCTATCTCATTATTTTCGGCTCGATTGTCGGATATGGATCCTATATCTATTCTCTGGCAAAACTTCCGGCAGCCAAAGTATCCCTCTTTGCCTATGTAAACCCGGTGATCGCGGTTGTTCTGGGATGGCTGATTCTGGAAGAACGATTCGATCTCTATGTCATCGCCGCTTCTGCACTGGTCCTTTTTGGAGTGGTGATGGTGAAATCATCAAAACATTAAATAAGGACCCATAAAAAAGCATTTGGTTTGAGATTTTACCGGATCAGAGTACCAGGGAGAATACTCTTTTCACCGAATCGATCATGCAGTAAATCAAGCGCCAAGTTCAGCCGACGTTTTTTTTCAGCTTTTTCATTCTGATGAAATAGATCGAGCTGCGCGGAATCGCCGGGGTGATGAA
>JBFMEI010000486.1:0-1603 GCA_040753295.1 Thermodesulfobacteriota bacterium
ATTCCTCTCCATGATGCACTTCTTCGAATTTCATTTAGCCCAGATTGAAGACACTTTTTTTCAGTCTCGAGTTTCCGGACCGAACTTTCATGCCGATACTTCGCTACCTGTTCGATTCGAATGGTTCTTTGTTTCTCTTCTATGGTTCTTTGTTTCTCTTCTATGGTTCTTTGTTTCTCTTCTATGGTTCTGAGCAGCTTCTCCTGGTTTAAGATATGCCTTAAAATATCCTTCTCATGGAGCTGCCGGATCCGTGAGAGGGTCTTTTCCGCCATCCGATATTCAGGGCCTTTGGGCCGGATTACTTCAACCTCCAGGCTCAGATACCCTTTTCCGATATCCGCATCCGCAAGAGTTTTCTCTTTGACTTCAATCCAAAGGTACGGTTGTGAGCCTGCCGAAAGAAAGATCCCTCCATTTTCGGTATTTGAAAAAACCAGATTTTCCAGAATTGCCGAATCCGCGATTTCTCTGGAATTGGAAAATCGTACCAGAATCTTCTCTTTTTCCCACTCGGAATCCGTCCATTTTAATAAAAGATTCTCCAGAGTGAAATATCCCGGATAATTGATGGGTTTTAATTTCAGCCATCTCAGTGCTTCATTGGATGCAAAAAACGGGAAAGACAGAGTCGAGTGGTCGTTGACCATCGGAGCCATGGCATAGACGCTTCTGTTTTCAGAAAATTCCTTTCGATGATCCGCCCAGAAAAGCTGTCCGGAGACGATTAACGGTCTGCTTTCTGTCTCCTGGAATGGAAAAGGCTCTTCCACCATCTTCCTGATGTTGTTTAACCCTTTCTGAAAATTGACTTTTGTCTGAAGCGCTTCCTCAAGCAGAGTAAATTCTTCAATTCGATCTTTTGCTTCCACTCCGATGGTATAAAATCCATAATCGACCAGGCCCCGGATATTCTCTATTCTTATTAAATCGCATAAGGGTTTCAGCAGCTTGCCGGCTGTTTTCCCAAACCAGATGAGAGCCCTGAAGAAGATAAATTCAGGCGGATATGAATTCTGAACAATCCATTCCTCGTCAATGGTCTGATATTTACCGGTTTCATCGACAATGATATTAAATGGAAGAATATCCAACAGATTCGTGGAAGAAGACGAATTTTGAAAACTGTTTCGGACAAAATCATAATAGGATTTCAACAGGGCCTCAAAGGTATCTGGAGTACGGCATTCGAATACTGCATCCAGCCACAAATCCGAAAGAAGTTTCCCCCTTAAATATTTTTTCTTTGAAAGATGCTGCCTGAAAAATCCATCACTTTTCTTTTCGTCTCCTTTATCCCAGACAGGTCTTTTAACAATAATGTCTTTCCCGGCAGGTTTTTCAGTGATGGTTCGATATATAGCTCGTCTTCCGGTATCTGAAAAAAACGAAAAGTCATTGACGATGACTTTATCCAAAGTCTCTTTCAAGCCTGAAGCCAGAATGATGAATGAATTGGCGAAATTCTGAAGATATCCGGCCTGATGAAGTCCTTTCCAGAGGAGATATTCGTCCGCCTGCGGTGTCCAGTTTCTGAATCGATCTCTTGAGGTGACCCGGTATAGAGTCGAATACGCATATGGATCGTTTTGGATAAAAGTGT
>JBFMEI010000487.1:0-1599 GCA_040753295.1 Thermodesulfobacteriota bacterium
TGGGCCTGGAGATGGGAGAGGGCTTCCCTGGCCTGTTGTGATGCAAGCTGTTTTTCCCGGAGAGAGGCTTTCAGAGATTCCATTTCAGTTGTGATTTTATCCGATTCGAGCCGGGCCTGCCCCATTTCCGATAGAATCCGGCTGTTTTTTTCTTCAAGCTCTTTCCGGCTTCCTCCCAGATGATGGATTTCATCGGTCAACCGCTCCAGGTCTTTCTGCATATGAGCGATATCGTTTTCCTTTTTATCGATGGTTCTTCGAACCTCGAATGCCTCGCTTTTTTTCAGAGAGATCTCTTCGTTTTTTCTCAGGCGCTTCAATTTGATTTCTTCAACGACTGTCACGAGCTGCTGAAGTTTCGAGGTATGCTGGAGATCCGCATCATTGAGCCCCTGAAGAATGGAGTTGACCCTTTCAATTTCCCGGGTGAACCCGTCGTACTCTTCAAATGAAATTCTAAGATCAAGTTTACGGGCGCGTTCCTGAAGTTTTTTGGAAAGCTCTGCTTTTTTTGCCTGGCGTTTCAGAGTTTCGATCTGTCGTTTGACCTCTCCAAGGATATCCAGAACCCGAACAAGATTTTTATTGGTGTCATCCAGCTTGCGCATGGTTTCAATTTTCCGGGTTTTAAACCTGGAGATTCCGGCCGCTTCCTCTATGAACATACGGCGGTCTTCAGGACTGGAATCGGTGATGGCTCCGATTTTTCCTTGCTGAATGACGGCATAGGTTCTGGCGCCCATGCCGCTCCCCATGAAGAGGTTGTGAACATCTTTCAGGCGGCAGGGCTGCTTATTGATGAAATAATTGCTCTCCCCGGACCTGAAAAGCCGGCGGGTGACCATGATTTCCGAATACTCTTTAAATTCCTCGGGGATCGATCCATTGTCATTGGCAAGGATGACGGATACTTCGGTCATATTGATCGGGGGTCTGCCGTTGGTTCCGGCAAAAATGACGTCCTCCATGGCCTTTCCTCGAAGCTGTTTGACGCTCTGCTCGCCCATCACCCATCGAAGGGCATCAACGATGTTGCTTTTTCCGCATCCATTCGGACCGACGATGGCCGAAATTCCAGGCGGAAAGACGATGGAGGTCTTGTCTAGGAAGGACTTAAAACCGACCACTTCCAGTTTTTTTAACTTCATAGAGGTTCTCCTTCGCCTGAGTTAAAGCCATACCGGCTCACAGGGGTTTTCCGAAAAAATCCGGATGTTCCATTAAGTCGGGCATCCTATCAGAGACGGATCCGGTTGTAAAGAAAAAAACACAATGGAGGGTATTATTTTAGAATCAAGGATACAAGATGTGGTAACGGTGTATCAAAGGATCTGGCTCAGGAACAGTTTTGTCCGATCATGGGTGGGGCTGGTAAAAAAGTGTTCAGGGGTTCCTTCCTCAACGATCGCGCCGGCGTCCATGAAAATGATCCGGTCAGCCACTTCCCGGGCAAATCCCATTTCATGGGTGACCACCACCATGGTCATTCCTTCTCTGGCCAGGGTTTTCATGACTTCCAGAACTTCTCCGATCATCTCGGGATCAAGGGCTGAAGTGGGCTCGTCAAAAAGCATGATTTTGGGGTCCATTGCCAGCGCT
>JBFMEI010000488.1:0-1586 GCA_040753295.1 Thermodesulfobacteriota bacterium
AATGGGAAGATTCATGTCAAAATGAATGTTCCATCAGCTTCAATTTCGTACATGAACTTGCAAGTCATAATTATAGACTCTAATCCTCATTTCCTTAACCATTCCCGGCTTTGAAATATTTCTTGACAAATAAAATCTGTTAATTATATTAATCAGTAAATTCTTACTAATCAGATTAATCAGAAATCCGGTATATTCCGGGGAAAGAATCCCGGAGGCCGGAAGAAAGGATAACACGGGGAGGAACAGCAATGCGCAAGAAAGATAATTTAAGTTGTTTTGAAAAAGGGAAAGAAACCGGCTGCTGTAAGGTGGAGTCTCTCATCAGTATCGATGAACGGGGACAGATGGTACTTCCCAAAGAATTGCGGGAAAAGGCCGATATCAAGCCCGGAGATAAACTGGCAGTGATCAGTTGGGAGAAAAACGGGGCCACCTGCTGTTTGACGCTTATCAAAGCCGAATCCTTAGTTGGTGGAATCCGGGATTTTCTCGGACCCATGATGCTTGATCTATCCGGAACCGAATCAAAATAGTGGAGGAAAAAAATGAAACAAGAAGAGATCAGAATACACGTCCGCGATCGATATGCACAGGCTGCCGTTCAAGGAACATCCTGCTGCGGTCCGGCTTCATCCTGCTGCGGAAATGGAATGGAAAACATGGTCATCAGTAAAAACATCGGGTACACCGATCTGGAGCTTAATGCCGTTCCGGAGGGAGCCAATCTGGGCTTGGGGTGCGGAAATCCTTTGGCCCTGGCATCCCTTCGGGAAGGAGAAACGGTTCTTGACCTCGGTTCAGGAGCCGGATTCGATTGCTTTCTGGCCTCCCGGCAGGTCGGAGAAGCCGGAAAGATAATCGGAGTGGACATGACTCCGGAGATGCTTGACAAGGCAAGAAAAAATTCGGAAACCGGCGGCTTTAAAAATGTGGAATTCCGTTTGGGAGAGATTGAAAACCTTCCGGTTGCGGATAACCAGGCCGACATCGTCATCTCCAACTGCGTCATCAATCTCTCTCCAGCCAAGAACAGGGTTTTTCATGAGGCTTTCCGGGTTCTTAAACCCGGAGGACGGCTGATGGTTTCGGATATCGTACTCCTCCAGGAGCTTCCGGAAGAAATCAGGGCTTCCGTGGCTGCCTATACCGCCTGCGTTGCCGGTGCAGAGACCAGAGAGAATTATTTAAGCGCCATCCGGAACGCAGGATTTCAGGATATCCGGATTTTAAAGGAATCCGTCTTTCCCACAGAATTTTTAACCCATGACCCCACAGTTTGTGAGGTGTTGAAGGCTCTGAATCTTTCATCGAAAAAGGCCGGAGAGATTGCTGAATCTATCGTCAGTGTAAGCGTATCTGCCATAAAACCAGGAGCTTGAAAAATTATCCTAAAAACCACATCGCCGGAAATTGAAAAATCTCTTCGTGAGAAGATCATGAGACGGAATTGAAAAATCTTGACACTTTTCCGTGGGATATGAGAATCGTTATATAAGTCGGTCCGAAATTTCGCCTTGAAGGTGGATCCATGGAAAAATTGATCATCACGGTCGCGCTGACAGGTAATGTCCCCACAAAAGAAA
>JBFMEI010000489.1:0-1576 GCA_040753295.1 Thermodesulfobacteriota bacterium
GCGGATCTCGCAGCAGACTCGATACCCGTCAATGCACAGCAGCTTGCAGGATCATTGATTGGGTTGTCCGTAACCTTCACCTTTTCCGCCCCTGAGTTCAGGCAGATTCGTATGACTTCTCCTAACAGTTCGGGGTTGGTGGTGGCGGAAAGTGAAGGAGGAGTCGCGAATGCGGCATTTACTTTGATCAGCACATGGTCGCCTTTTTGAATAAAGGATTCCATCCCGCCGATCGCCTTCAAAGCCGAATTCAAGGTTTGAATCCGGTCTTTTCCGGTCGCAACGGCCATTCTTCCTTTTTTTCCCGGAATCGAATAATCGGGAAGGATAACATTGCCCTCGGTTTTATCAGATGGCTTTGGATCGGACGATTCATACAGAAAGTACCCGGCAGTGCAGGCGGCGGCAACCGAAAGACCTGCCTTGGTGCATCGAAGCAGAAACTGTCTTCTGGTTTCATGGCGGCTTCTACCGGTATCATTCATTTTACAACCTCGCTGATCCTGTTGAAGAGAATGACAGCCGCTTCCTCCGCTGTTTTTCGGTCTGCTGCTTCATGGACACCGCAAAAATAGGACCCGGAAGTAAAAAACAATTCATATGCATCGAAAATTTCAATGAGATTGGAATTATCCAGTTGGGAAAGTCCGGTCAATTCAACTCCGCCGAAAGATTTCAGGAAATCCCTGTATTCCGAAGAGAGCCTTTCCGCATTTGGAGGGGTTTGTCTGTTGGAGATAAAAACCATGACCTCCTTTCCGCTCAGGTTGCACAGGGAAGTAAAGATATTGTCCAGCTTGTTGAACCCAAAGGCGCTGGAAGGTATCAACGAAATTCGATTGAGATCCGAACATTCTTTCGGAAACATGGAAAGCTCTGGAATCGAAATGCTTTCCGAAGGAGTTTGCTGTATGAACAGTTTCGCAAACACAAACAGGTAATGTTTCATTTCTTCTGAAGGCTCGGAGGAGATGATCTCAATGTAATTTGAACCATGCACGAGAAAAACGGCATTTTCAGTCTGGTATGAAAATGTTGAAATTTCAGTGGGGGTTCCGTCTTCGCGTCTCTGAGTGCTGAACACGGTAAAGGCGCTTGACGGGCTTTTCATTTCATAGACAAATGCTTCCATCCATAATTCAGAAAGCGTATTCAATTTAATCCGCCGGCACAACAGGCGGTTGAACCCTGCGGACAGATACAGCTCCGCCTTTCCATTGATTTTCTCATAAAGGGTATCCGGAGAAAAAAGTTCAGGCTCACTCATGGATACCATTCCCTCCGGAATCGGAATTTTGTTTTTCTCATCTGAACGATCACCGGATACAGCAATTGAATCTTCGGTAATCAATTCATCATGAAGAGAAATGACAGCGGGATTCAATTGAAACTGTCTGGTAAAAACGCCGGTGGCAATCCCCGTAATGACCACAAGGATAAACAAACCAATCCCGGTTTCCAGTTTGGAGGGTTTTTTATTTTTCTGCTTCACACGGATCTCATCGTGTTTATGCGAGCATTCCGGATGCTTTTCTCATCAGCTTTCCGATTTCCATTTTTTGGGGGCATTTTTTTT
>JBFMEI010000490.1:0-1569 GCA_040753295.1 Thermodesulfobacteriota bacterium
CCCCACTCCATCTGAAGATATCGGGCGGCGATAGCGACATTGTTGAAATAGCAAAATCCCATGGCGTTTGCCTTAACGGCATGATGCCCCGGAGGCCTGACCGCGCAAAATGCGTTGAGGACATCCCCTTTCATGATGGACGCCGCTGCATCGATAACTCCTCCGGCCGCCAGAAGGGCGATCTCATAGGAATTACTGCACATCTGATTGTCCGGACAATCAAACACCTTAACTCCGGTCATACAGGCGTCGTTGAAACGATCGATATACTCCTTGTTATGTACCGCCTGGATCCATTTTAAATCGGCCCGGCTGGCCCGCATCCGGACGACTTTTTCCAAAAGACCGGCGTCCTGAATCCCTTTATAGATCGACTCCAGCCGTTCCGGCACTTCGGGATGCCATGAACTGGTTTCATGGAGAAGAAATCGTTCATCATAGAGAAAAGCGGTTTTTTTCATATGATCCACTTCCGGCTCTACTTTATAATAGTTTCGAATATTTGAAATGCGGCCTTGACTGCATCGCTGCTTTCAGGAAGTTCAACCGTGGGCTTGCCGTGAAGGTCATATTCATAAACGGCCCGATCTTCCGGAATCGTCCCGGCAAGCATAAGCCCGTCCTTCCGGATGCCGCCGATCAGATCTTCCTCAGGAGGCTCCTTGATCTGGTTGATGATCAAAAAACTTTTTCCGGCGACAATATTTAAGCTTTTCGCCAAAGCATGGATTCGTTGAGCGGCTTGAAGCCCTCTTCGTGACGGATCCGAAACAATCAGAAGAATATCCACATTTTTAGTGGTCAGGCGGCTGATATGCTCCATTCCCGCTTCGTTGTCCATGACGATATAAGGATAATTCCCGCTCAGTTTTTCAAGGAATCCGGACAACAGGGTATTCGCAGCACAGTAGCATCCGGGTCCTTCAGGCTGCCCCATGACGATCAGGTCGAATCCTTCTGCTTCAGCGACAGCCTGCTCCAGCTTCATAGACATGAAGATATCCTTGGTCATGCCTGACGGCACCTGCCCTTTTTTCATATCCTCACGGGCATTTCCCAGAGTATCAAAAACTTTAATCCCCAGAACTTCATTTAAATTCGCATTGGCATCCGCATCAACAGCCAGAACCGGCTTTTTTCCTTTACTGATGAGATATTTGACGAGCAATCCGGCTACCGTTGTTTTTCCGGTACCCCCTTTTCCCGCAAGAGCAATTGAAAACGACATAAATTCATTCCTTCCTGGTATCAATAAAAAATATAAAACCTTTCATTAAAATAATCGATTAAAACAGTCAAGTCACTTTTCCGTTTTATTCTGGAAGGTTGCCATTCTTGAGCCTTGCAAATAGAGCGGGCGTATGGTAGTTGGTTTGGTGTCGAGATCAAGAGATCTCGAATTCAATTTTCCAGCGAATGAAAAAGGGGGTAATCGAATGGATTTTGAGTTGACAAGGTCGCAAAAGGAGATACAGAAGGCTGCTGCTGAATTTGCCAGAGGCGAATTTGACAAGGAATTGGCACTGGAACTCGATAAAAAACATGAATTCCCAAAATCCATATGGAAAA
>JBFMEI010000491.1:0-1559 GCA_040753295.1 Thermodesulfobacteriota bacterium
GGAAATTCCAGGAAGGACCGTCATGGCCCTTCCTTCAAATCCATGAACCGCCCCATGAAAAAAGGGGATATTCAATCTGATGGCCGCCTTATTCAGAATATAGCGGGTCGGCATATTGTCAAGGGCGTCAATGATAAGATCCGTGCCGGAAGTCATCGCCAGCACATTTTTATCCGTAATGATGTCATCGATGATATTCACCTCGATTTCAGGATTCAGTTGCTTGAGTTTTTCAGATGCGGAAACCACTTTTTTTCTTCCGACATCTTTCGTCCAATGAAGGATTTGACGGTTCAGATTGCTCATTTCCACAACATCCTGATCTGCAATTCTCATCCGGCCGATTCCGGCAGCGGCAAGGTAAATCGAAACGGCAGATCCCAGTCCGCCGGCACCGGCGATAAAAACCGACGTGGTTTTCAGCTTTTCCTGACCTTTCTCACCGATCTCTTCCAGCATGATCTGACGATCAAATCGCACTTTCTCTTCTGTCGAGAGCATGGTATTCGGCTCCTGTCTTGATTTGGTATGCGGTTTAAGGATAAGGATGCAATGATTATAAACCGCAGTCTTGCAGATGGCAATATCATGGTCATGCCATGATCATAAGAAAGGTAAAGAAGATGAAAAAGCGCCGCCCTT
Organism: Thermodesulfobacteriota bacterium; assembly: GCA_040753295.1. GTDB lineage: Bacteria > Desulfobacterota > Desulfobacteria > Desulfobacterales > UBA2156 > RBG-13-49-15. The sequence continues at coordinate 643 of JBFMEI010000491.1, forward strand.
CTTTGATACTGGAAAAAAACCAGCGGCTGGATCTGATGAAGGCAGCCCTGGGGGAAGTGAAATCAGACCTTCTGATTCGAGACGGAAATCTCCTGAATGTTTATACGGGTGAAATCCTTGAAAAGTGGTCCGTATCCATACTGAAAAGCCGTATCGCGTATGTGGGAAACGAACCGGATCATACCATCGGAGAGCATACCCACGTCCTCGACGCTTCAGGGAAAACCATCATTCCCGGGTTGATCGACGGCCATGCGCATCTGGCCTGGCTTTTCAATACATCCGAGTTTTTAAAATCGGCCGTAAAGGGAGGTACAACCGCGATTATTACCGAAACCATGGAACCGTATCCGGTATCGGGAGTCGATGGAGTTCTCGAGTTGCTGGATTCTTTTGAAGGGCAGCCCATTAAAATATTTGCCACCGCACCGGCCATGGGTTCCATCAGTAAAAATTTAAGAGGGATTCGGCTTTCCGCATTAAAAAAACTGATGTTACATCCTGCGGTTCTCGGGCTAGGCGAAGCTTACTGGCAGGGTGTTTTCCAGAATCCGAAGTCGATATTACCTGCAATTCAAGAAACGCTTAAATCGAATAAAATCCTTGAGGGGCATTCCGCCGGAGCCCGGGGGAAAAAACTGGCAGCCTATGCGGCTTTGGGATTTTCTTCATGCCATGAACCGGTGGCCGTTGAAGAGGTATTGGAAAGGCTTCGCCTCGGGATCTGGGTCATGATCCGGGAAGGGAGTATCAGAAGAGATCTTGAAGCCGTCAGCAGGATCAAGGATATTGGAATTGACTTCAGAAGAGCGATTCTGGTCACCGATGGGATTACACCCAAGGATCTGATGGAAAAAGGGTATATGGAATACGTTGTCCAGAAAGCCATTAACTGCGGTATTGACCCGGTGTCAGCC